>JADGCM010000240.1 GCA_015228995.1 Magnetococcales bacterium | reverse complement strand
TCGATAATCTGTTGCCGATCACGCTCCTTTTGCAACTGACCCGGGCCAATTTCTTCCGGCAGCAGGCCATCATCCTTCCAACGGGCGATGGTATTGGCCAGACGATCTGGCGTCCAATAAGCATGGTTAAATTCCAGCTCCTCGACCAATTTTTTAACCACATCTTTCTGGTCGCCACTATCCAAAATGGTAAAACTAGAGCTGTAACCGAGTGGCTCGGCATGACGCCGCAGCAACCGAGCACCGATGCTATGGAAAGTACCGATCCACAGATGGGCATTATCGATCAGCGCTGGATCACTGGCCAGTAATTGGGCAATACGGTCACGCATTTCACGAGCCGCCTTGTTGGTAAAGGTAACGGCCATGATCTCCGCCGGACGAGCCGATCCCCGTGCCACTAAATGGGCAATCCGTCGGGTCAAGACTCGGGTCTTGCCGGATCCAGCACCAGCCAAGACCATCAAGGGACCATCACCAGCTTCAACAGCTTGGCGTTGCGGTTCATTCAGGTCGGATAGGATTGGGTCAGACATGGGATCAACTCCTTGTTAACGACCGGGGAGGGTCTGCTGCTGGTGGTTATCACGTTCTGTCAGCACCCGATTGTAGGCATGGATTACATCGTGATTGGTTAATATACCAACCACTCGGCGCGGATGATCTTCTGAGACAACCGGCAATAAACCAATCTGATTATTACCCATCAGCCGAAAGGCGTGATAGAGGTGATCGGATGGTGTAATCGTGACATTGACTTGAACCGCCATGTCGCGGGCAAGAACCAAATCTTCTAATCCATCGCCAACGTCGTGGATATCTTGGAAGGCAATGATGCCGTGAAGGTGTTTATCGCCATCAACGACCAGCAAGTGGCTCTCTTGCCCTTGCTGGAAGCGATTGATGATCGTCCGCAGCGGCACTGTTTCCAGAATCGTTTGGTCTTGAGCGGGGCGCATGATCGATCGCACCGCTATTTGTTGCAGCAAACTCTCTTCACGGCTAACGCGCAGATCGATATTCTTGCGGCGTAGCGCCTGGGTATAGATCGAATCACGATAGACTTGGTTAATCAGCAGCGAGGCGACGATCGAGGCTACCATCAGGGCCAGCATGATCCGGTAATCGCCGGTTAGCTCGAATAGCATCAGGATCGAAGCAATCGGCGCCCCGAGCACCGAAGCGGCCATGGCCCCCATACCGACCAAGGTATAGGCCCCAGGTCCAGAGGATAAGGTCGGCAGCAAGGTGTGTATGAACAAGCCAAAGGCTCCCCCCACCATGGCGCCGAGAAATAGGCTAGGGGTAAACACCCCACCCGAAAAACCACTGCTGAGGGTAATAGCGGTGGCGATGATTTTGGCGATCACCAGTGCTGCCATCAACCAACCTGCCATATCTTCCAGCAGGGCTTGGTTGATGCTATCGTAACCGACCCCCATTACCTGAGGATAAAAAATGGCGATTGCTCCCACCATGGCACCGCCCAAAGCGGGTTTGAGATAGCGGGGCAATGGGATGCGGCCAAACCAGTCCTCAACTTTGAACAGCGTGTAAATAAAGGCAATACTGGTGATACCGCAGATTAGACCCAGTACCACATAGACCGGCAATTCCCAGATCGATACCAAGGTGTGATGGGGAACAATGAAGGCGGGAAAATCGCCCAGGTAGGAGCGTGCCACCACCGTTGAGGTCACCGAGGAGAGGACGATGGGGGAGAAGGTGGCCAAGCCATAATCCCCGAGAATGACCTCAAGCGCGAAAATGACGCCGGCGATGGGGGCGTTGAACGAGGCAGCGATACCAGCAGCAGCCCCACATCCCAACATGGTACGCAGATGACGCGCCGGTAGTTGCAGTTTTTGGCCCAACCAAGAAGCCAGCGTTGCCCCCAGATGGATGACCGGTCCCTCTCGACCGACAGAACCGCCACAACCGATGGAGATGGAACAGATCAGCATCTTACCGAGCCCATCTTTTAATTCCAGCTTGCCGTCGTGCATGGCGGCGGCCACCATCACCTCTGGTACACCATGGCCACGTGATCCGGGCAAGATAAAGTTGACCAACGGCCCAACGATCAGCCCCCCCAACACCGGCATCAGCAGCACCCACCACCAGGAGAGTGAAGCGACCAACTCGCCGACATTTTCGCTGATGCTGCCCATGAATAAAAATTGGCATAGCTCAATCAGGGTGTGGAACAAGATGGTCCCATACCCCACCATCAAGCCGATGATGACCGCCACAAACGACAGCAGCAGCTGCTCATTAAGACCCAGTTTGAGTAAAAAGCGTAACATCTGGCTATGGTACCCTGTTGTTAGCTATTTCTCAATTCTTCACCGATATAAATTCTTGGCAGTCGCTGCCCAAGACCACAGATGACCTCATAAGGGATGGTACCGATCCAATGGGCCATCTCCTCAATATCGACGGCATAGTCGTTGTCGCCGCCCAATAGATCGACCCGATCCCCCACGGCT
>JADGCM010000239.1 GCA_015228995.1 Magnetococcales bacterium | reverse complement strand
CGAAGATGTGTTGGGGGCTTTATCAGCTGTTATATCGCTATTCATTGCCAATCCCCAGTTTTCTGGTCAGACCAAAGATAAGCTCACCAATAGCGGTTTGGATCGCCAGATCGAGGCGGTGATTAAAGACCATTTTGATCATTGGTTGCATGGTCGGCTAGAGCGTGCCATGCAGCTGGTTCAGGTCATCATTGATCGTGCCCGTGAGCGGCAAAACCGTCGCAAAGAGGATCCGGTGGTCAAGCGCAAAAGCGCCACCAGCCGGTTGACTCTACCGGGTAAGTTGACTGATTGCATTGTCAATGATACCTCGCGATCTGAGCTGTTTATTGTTGAGGGCGACTCGGCGGGTGGTTCGGCCAAGCAGGCCCGTGATCGCCACACCCAAGCCATTTTGCCCCTACGGGGCAAAATCCTCAATGTCGAACAAGCCAATCTGGAACGGTTTGAGCAGAACAGTGAGATACAAAATTTAATTACGGCGATTGGTGCTGGTTATGGGGCACGCTTTGATCTCTCCTCTTTGCGCTACGGTCGGGTGATCATCATGACCGATGCCGATGTCGATGGTGCCCACATTGCCAGCTTGCTGCTTACTTTTTTCTATCGATTTATGCCTGATTTGATTGAGCATGGCCACCTGTTTCTAGCACAGCCCCCCCTGTACAAACTGACCCATGGCAGCCGTACCGTCTACGCCTTAGATGACGCCGAGAAAGAACGTTTATTGCGCCAATTTGAAGCCAAAAAGGGTTCGGTAGAGGTGTCACGCTTCAAGGGGTTGGGTGAAATGGATCCGCAGCAACTGCGGGATACCACCATGAATGTCAAGACGCGACGACTGTTGCGGGTCCATGTGGACGATGCGACGGTCACGGACGACGTTTTTGATCGTTTGATGGGTAAACGGCCAGCGGAACGATTTCGTTTTATCCAGGAGAAGGCCGTTTTTGCCCATGATTCACTTGATGTATAGATGAAGATCAAGCCATCCGAGATCACGGGCCTGTTGGCACGCCGGCCGTTGCCGAGTGTTGTTTTACTACACGGATCTGACCAAGGCTTGGTTGATGCCTGTGCTGGGGCCATTCAGCAGAAGCTATTGGGAGTTGACCCCGACGTCGATGCGGTGGCGTTTGATGTCGAGCGCTTTCACGCGGCGGACTTGGTGTTGGAGCGGCTGCAAGTCGCTTACGAAACCCGGCCATTTTTTATAAAAAGACGCTTAGTGGTGGTCCGTGAGGGGCAGCAATTGCCAGCGGCGGTGCGTCAGGGAATCAGTGGCTGGTTGGCACAGCCGAATTTCCCAGTGGATAATCTGCTGTTGCTATTGGCAAGCGAGTCGTTAGAGGCGCGTGATCCCCTGCGGCGTTTCTGCGAAGCCCATCCAACGGCTTGGTGTGTCGCCTTCTATCCCTTAGAAGGGGTTGGTTGGCGGCAATGGATCCAGCAGCATCTCGGCCAAGTTGGTATGACCGTCACGGCGGAGGCACTGGCCTATTTGGCCGATTACTTGGCGGGTGACACTCAATCAGCTCTGAACGAACTCGATAAACTTGACCTCTACCTAGGGACCAAGCGGCAGGCCGATCTGGCGGATGTGTTGGCTGTGGTGGGAGAGACGGTGGAGTTCAGTGGCCATGCCTGGGCAGCGGCGCTCTTGGGGCGTGATCGCACCCAGACCCTACGTATTCTGGAACGGTTGTTGGAGAGTGGCCAGGAGCCGCTGATGCTATTAGGGGGCTTGGTGCGGCGTTTGTGGCAGATGGTTCGTTTGCAATCTCTGTTAGCTCGCGGGGTGCCACAAACCAAAGCACTGGCGGAGGTGCAAGTCTTTTGGAAGGATCAGCAATCCTACATTGACCAGTTACGCAACTGGCCAGAGCCGGTATTAGCCGAGGCACTGATGGCTTGCTGTGACGCCGACACCGCCCTAAAGGGCGGCAGCGAGCCGATACGTCCAGCCTCCGAGGTACTGGGGCAACTGGTGTTGCGACTGGTCAGCCAGCCAAAGGTAAGCGCACCGTAAAGGTGGCTCCTTCGCCAACTTGACTGGTGACATCAATGTGGCCGCGGTGGGCGGTGACAACTTTCCTAACGATGGCCAAGCCAAAACCGCTGCTCTGCTCACCCGCTGTCGGGCGGGTACTCAGCCTCTGGAAAGCGCCGAATAGGCGGTCAATTTCATCGGCCGGAATCCCTGGGCCGTGATCGCGCACGGCAAAGATCAATGCGGTCTCGTCATGACGCAGCAGCAGGTCAACCGTGGAGTTATGGGGAGAAAATTTGATGGCGTTGCCGACCAAGTTATCGATCACTTGGCTCATACGGTCTGGGTCACAGGTTATTTCTGGCGCTGGTTCTAGATCGGGACGCAACAAAATGGCCTTGCGTTCCGCTTGCCAGCCCAGTAATTCGATGCGCTGCCGGATCAGTGTCGCAAAGTCAACCGACAATGGCCGTAGCACCAATTGACCGCTTTCGATCATTGATACATCCAATAA
>JADGCM010000238.1 GCA_015228995.1 Magnetococcales bacterium | reverse complement strand
ATGTACATCGACATGGGTATAAAAACTGCTGTACGTTTTACTGTACGCAGCAACATCTTTGTTTTTTCAGGAATCGTGCAAAATCAGTAAGTTACGAAAAAGACTGGTTTTGGAAGAAAGTGATGAATTTCAAGAAGTTACGTTGAATTTGCAAGGGTTGATGGTGGGCCTAAGTGGAATCGAACCACTCACCTCACGCTTATCAGGCGTGCGCTCTAACCAACTGAGCTATAGGCCCATCTAAACACTGCCCCACCGCAACAGGGGACATTTCTACCCGAAAACACCCTCCTGGTCAAGGAGGCCCGTTACAGCATGCCTATTTTTTCCGGCATGCCATAGTCGACTCCCGCCAATGCTATTTCTTTTTGGGTGGAACCCCAGCTTCATCCTCCAATAAAAGTCGTTGTGCAAGCTGCTCACGCTGCACCCGAACAATATGGCTGTTTAGCAGATTTTCGAAATGGGATGAAGCAAGAACAATGTGGCAAGCAATTTGGTAATAGCCGTTGGCATCCGGCCCTTTTTGCAACACGACCTTGCCGTGACAGTGAGAGGCCGGTTTAGAAGTACCATCAGCACTTAGGGCAACGTGCATTTCCAAGATGGCCCCTTTCTCAAGCCACTTACCATGACGGGTCCGGAAGGCTATGCCGGTACTGCTGAGATTGACGGGATAGGTAATCACCGTACTGTTGGGGCGATCATAACGTCCACGACGATCCTGCTCCATCATAATGACCACACTGATCACGTCGAATAAACGACGTAGTTTGGAGGCCATATAGGGCATCAGGGTGTCCAACTCCGCCAACCCGCGTAACAAGGTCTCCCTCATCTCAGTCTGCAAGGCCGTGGACTCGTCGTATTGTACATGGGTCAAAGCCGCTGCCCGCTGCTGTTTATCCCTTTCGGACCAGTAACTCTGCATGCCGTTTAAAACCCGGGCCACCTTGGCCTGCAACAGCTTGCTGTCTTGCAACATTTGCTCGGCGACATCCTGAATGGCTTCGTAGACAACAGCAATAATCCGTTCTTCTTCCAGTAAATTAGCGCGCTGCACCCGTTCGAAAGCCTGTTGCTCCAAATTGGCCAATAAACGATGATAACGCTGCCCATCTGGTAACGTGCTGACACGTTTTAACCACTCCTTGAGTTGCGTGCGCAGCTGCATTTTTTGCTGTTCGTAAGCAGCCATCGTGTCGGGCACATCCAATTTATCGTGGAAATAATCGATCCCTCTTTTGTGTTCTTCTTCAGTAATCTGACGCCACGACATTAGTAACTCGTCATTGACACGAAAGGCCTCACGACGGTTAGATCCACTCTTTTCCACAGGTGCAGCAGTTGCATCAGCCACGGTTTTTAACTCCTTGGGGGGGGGAACAGGACGAGGCGGCGGTACCGCTACCACTTCTTGTCTGTCAATATCATCAACCTCAAATACGGGACCAGTTGGCATGGTTGGCGTCGTCGGATCCGCCTGGGCGGCCCATACGGGGGACATAAAGGCACACACAATGCGCTCCGGCGTCACATCATTGCCGGGACGTACACCCACCACCCGTGCAAACACACGCAAATACAAGGCCTGATCTGCGGTTAATGCCAAAGCCACTTCTAAGAGATCATCGTTTTTTAAGCGGCTGCGCACCTGGGAGAATATAAGCCGATCTGGTGTTAATGACACAACCGCCCGATCCAACCGGACAACTGAGTTTTGTAACCGCTGCATGACAACATCAACCTTACTGCTCACGGCAGCCAGGGCATAGCATACAGAGCGCTGTCGCGGGTCTTGGACGGCAGATGCCCACTCCTCCTCGTCTCCGTACGGAAACTGTTGCAACAGATCAGTCTGATGCCACTGCAACCACGGCAACCAGCCACTCTCCTGATAACGTCGTCCAACCCGGCGCAATGTACTTTTGGAAACCCGACGCCACCACAACAGTACCGGATGCTCAAGAGGCAAATGCGACACCAACCGCTGCTGTAGTCCTGCCACAACAAAAGAGGCCATTACGGAGCCGTTTTCCTTGAACGCAACAAATCGGCTTGGCGCCTGAAAATATACTGGATCAACCGTTCACGATCTGCGGTTAGAATCGGTTCAAAGTTGCAGGCTATCTTGTCCATTTGATCGCGATGATTGGGGCTAATGTGGGTGACGCGTGCGTAGCAGAGAATCGACACCATGATGTCAACCGAAAAGGAGATGCGCAAATCAAGTATGTCGTCCTTGGCCAGCTCATGACCGTTTTCCCAAAAGGCCAAGCCCCCGCCGCTTAGATTAACCGGTGTCAACACCATGGGCCGTTCTGATTCGCTCGGGTGAAACAAACGCAACAACAAATTCAATTTCATGTCCAAACGGCCAAGAATGCGGGCCATAACTGGATCACTGCGCTCAAGTTGTCTCAACTTATCCGTGACATCAAGTGCCGATAGTGTCGTTTCAATACCAGCCCCACGCGGGGGAAACTCACCAAACCGCTCCACATGGGCCATCACTTCCGCATATTCA
>JADGCM010000237.1 GCA_015228995.1 Magnetococcales bacterium | reverse complement strand
CTTATTGACCACTGGCCTAGATGATCGACAGCGCCATTGCATTGAGGTCAGCCACCGTTCTGGACAGGCGTTGCTTGATTTGATCAGCAATATTCTCGATATTTCGCGTATCGAAAGCGAGCAGATGACGCTGGAATTGGCTCCATTCAGCTTGTCGGAGTTGGTAAGTGGGGTGTTGCAGATACTGTCACCGCTGGCGGATGGTAAGGGGTTGTCGCTTACCGGTCGTACCCATGCCAATTTGCCTGGTTATGTCATGGGAGATAGCAAACGCCTACGTCAGGTTCTGATCAATCTAATCGGCAACGCCATCAAATTTACCCAGCAAGGTGGAATATGGGTGGATGTTACGGCTGGTGAGGACGATGTGGTGCAGTTTACGGTGCGGGATAGCGGTTCTGGCATCGACCAGCACCATTTGGAAAGTATCTTCCAACCCTTTGTCCAAGGTGGCAGCACGGGGAGTGGCCAGCCGCGTGGCGTTGGCTTGGGATTGACTATATGTCGCCAGTTGATTGAGCGGATGGGGGGACAAATCCGCGTCGATAGCCAGCTTGGCTTGGGCAGTGCTTTCTACTTTACGGCTCGATTGCCCAAAGCTGACGCAGTTGAGGAACCGGACTCTGCGTCGGCAATGCCGCAGCATACAAGTGGACCGTTACGCCTGTTGGTGGTGGATGATGCCGAAGAGAATCGTATGGTCATTGCCGAGATGCTGCGTGACCCAGAACGTACCATTATCTTCGCCCATGATGGTGCGGAGGCGGTGCAACTGTTCAAAGACCAATCCTATGACCTAATTTTAATGGACATGATGATGCCGGTGATGGATGGCATGGCCGCCACCCGAGTGATCCGAGCCTTAGAACAACAATCTGGCCGCTCGCAACGTACGCCCATTGTCATGTTAACCGCCAATGCGTTACAACTGGATCTGGACGCGGCAATGACCGCTGGTTGTGATCGCTGCCTGACCAAGCCGGTACGGCGGGCCCAATTACTGGAATTGATCGACCGTTTGGTGGTACCCTCAGTAGCAACCATTGATACCGAGCGTTGGAATGAACTACGCGACGAAGTGGGCGGCAATTTCCTCATTTTGGTGAATCGATTTATCAGTCAACTACCGCAGCGACTGACTGAATTGACGCAGGCATGGGAGCGGGGGGATCGGCCAGCGTTGCGTTATGGTGCTCATAAACTCAGGGGAGCGGCCAGTAATTTTGGTGCGGTACGGTTAGAACAGTTGACGGCGCAGATCGAGCTCGGTGCCGATACCAACGAGTTACCACCGCAGTGGCTTGCCCAACTCCAATATGAAACCCGACAACTAGAAGGTGAGATGCGCAACCGGGTGGCGACATGAAAAAATCTCATTTGGGGGAGAGCGGCTATTGCTAGAGGCCATTCAGCGTCTGGGTGGGGGGTGGTGGTGGTGGGGCTAACATGGGTACCGTGATACTCGTCGTCGTCGCCTCCAAAAGTCTGGCCGCCCTGTTCAAAGAGCACATTGAGGCCAAAATGGGCATTGATGTGGTGGTGGCGCATCGGGCGGCCGTGGCCAGACGCCTCATTGAGGCCGATACCAGCCGGTTCTTTTTGGCACTGGTCAGTATCGATCTACCGGATGCCCCCAATGGTGAGATGGTTGATGACAGTCTCGCTCAAGGAGTTCCGACCATCGTATTGGCCGACCACTACGACCAAACGTTGCAACAACGGGTGGTGCATAAGGGGGGGTTGGATTATTTTGTCACGGATAATATCGGTGTGGTCGATGCCATCCTGCACGCCATCCATCGTGTCCGTCGCAACCGAGATATGCGCTTGGTGGTCGTCGATGATTCGCGTAGCAGTCGCCAGTTGGTGGCCAAGTTGCTGCGTCGTTATGGCTTCACGGTGCTAGAGGCCGACCACGGCGGTGCCGCTATGGCGTTATTGGCACAACAAGGGGTGCAGCTGGTGATCACCGATTACCAGATGCCGGTCATGGATGGTCTGCAGCTTGTTAAAAAAATGCGTGCAAACTATTCTCGTGATGCGGTGGCGGTCATTGGCTTATCGTCGGTAGAAAATCGCACCTTGGCGACCCAATTCATCAAAGCGGGTGCCAACGACTTTTTGATCAAGCCGTTCCAGCCAGAAGAGTTGCTGTGCCGTGTCTATCAAAACATCGACATCATCGACCGTCACACCCAATTGCAGCAGTTGCTCGAACAGCACCGGTCGGTCCTTGATAATGCCCTGGATGCCATCATCACCATCGATGCGGCTGGCCGCATCACCGATTATAACCGAGCGGCGCAGACCATGTTTGGCTATGATCGTGAGTCCGTTCTCCACCGCTATCTGGTTGACATCATGGTACCCGAACCATTCAAACAACGGCACCGTGAGGCGTTGGCACGCCGGGTTTTAGATCCGCAATGTCATACCCTGCAACGGCGGCTGGAGATGCCGGGGCTGTGTGCCGATGGCCGTCACATCGATTTGCAAATTGCGTTGATTGCGATCCAACAACCGGGCCAACAACAGGAAGA
>JADGCM010000236.1 GCA_015228995.1 Magnetococcales bacterium | reverse complement strand
TCCCTGCAGATAACGTTTGACTTCATTGGTGATGGTTTGGTAACGGCTGGCCGCTAACACGTTAAAAACCGCTTGGCTACCAACAATTTGTGAGGTAGGCGTCACCAATGGCGGGAAACCTAAATCCTCACGCACACGGGGGATTTCGGCCAATACGTCATCCATCCGCTTGAGAGAATTCTGCTCACGTAATTGCTGGGCCAAATTGGAGATCATCCCCCCTGGCACCTGATTAATCTGTACCCGCGTATCGACACCGGTATATTCACTCTCGTATTGATGATACTTTTTGCGTACCGACAGAAAGTGAAATCCGACCACCTGCAAGGCTTCTAGATCGAGTCCAGTGTCATACGGCGTGTTGCGCAAAGCCGCCACCATGCTTTCCGTTGGTACATGGCTGGTACCACCAGCAAAGGCGGAAACAGCTGTATCAATGTGTGAGCAGCCGTTCTCTATCGCCTTCAAATGACACATTTCGGCCAACCCGGCTGTGGTATGAGAATGCAGATGCAAGGGCAAGCTCACCGCAGCACGTAAGGCACGGAATAGATTAGCCGTCACCATGGGTGTCAGCAGACCTGCCATGTCCTTGATGGCGATGCTGTCACAACCCATGCTCGCTAACTCTTGCGCCTGAGCGACAAAGCCAGAAATGGAATGCACCGGGCTCACCGTATAGCTAATGGCACCCTGTGCATGCTTGCCACAGGCCTTGACGGCATCAATCGCCACGCGTAGGTTACGTAAGTCATTGAGAGCGTCGAAGATCCGAAAAACATCAATACCATTGGCTGCTGACCGTTTGACAAAGGCCTGGACGACATCATCGGCATAATGACGATATCCCAGTAAATTTTGGCCCCGTAGCAGCATCTGTAACCGAGTGTTGGGCAGTGCCGCACGCAACACCCGCAATCGCTCCCAAGGATCTTCCTTCAGAAAACGCAAACAAGAGTCGAAGGTAGCTCCCCCCCACACCTCCAATGACCAATAACCAATTGCGTCGAGTTGGCTGCATGCCGGCAACATATCCTCAGTACGCATGCGGGTCGCAATCAACGATTGATGGGCATCACGCAGAATCGTATCAGTAATGTAAACTTTAGACATCATCAACCTCTCTCATCCAACGACAGGACCGGCAGCAGGATCGGGTCGGCGTTGCTTGGTGGCTGCGGCAATTGCAGTCGCCAAAATGGCGGCAATCACCTCTTTACGGCGCTTACCGGAATAGTTGGTCAGCTGCGGATTGGCCTCCACGAAACCAGTGTGGAAGGAGCCGCTCTGAAACGCGTCAGAATCTAAGATGGCTTGGTAATAAGGAATCGTCGTTTTGATCCCAAATATTTCCATGTCGTTGAGGGCACGTCGAGCACGCGCCACCACCTCGTCCCAGGTCAAACTCCAGACGATCAGTTTGGCAATCATTGAATCGTAATAAGGCGGCACCACATACCCGGTGTAGATGGCTGCGTCGGTACGCACCCCGGGACCACCCGGGGCATAGTAGCGGGTGATACGGCCAAAACTGGGCAGGAAGTCGTTCTGTGGATCCTCAGCATTAATACGAAACTGGATCGCATAACCACGCCGTCTGACCTGATCCTGTTGCAACCGCAATGGATAACCAGCAGCGATGCGGATCTGCTCCTGCACAATATCGATACCCGTAATCTGCTCGCTGACAGTATGCTCCACCTGTACCCGGGTATTCATTTCCATGAAATAAAATTGCCCCCGATCATCCATCAGAAACTCGACCGTGCCAGCGTTCTGGTAGCCAACCGCCTGGGCTGCAGCCACCGCCATCCGACCAAGCTGCTCCCTTTGTGCCTCGGCAAGCTGCGGCGATGGGGCAATTTCGATCAATTTCTGGTTACGCCGCTGAATGGAACAATCCCGCTCAAACAAGTGGATAACGTGCCCATAGCTATCAGCCAGAATCTGCACCTCCAGATGACGCGGGTTGACAATACAACGCTCCATGAACAGGTCCGCACTGCCGAACGCCTTGGTCGCCTCAGAAATAACCCGCTTATAGTTGTTGCGCAGCTCCTGCTCACTGTTGCAGCGTCGGATACCACGACCACCGCCACCAGAGGTGGCCTTCAACATGATGGGGTAGCCGATCTGTTCCGCCAACGCCACCGCATCGTCGATGTTATGGATGTTACCGTCACTACCGGGCGTCACCGGAATACCGGCCTTCTTCATGGCGATACGAGCCTCGGTCTTGTCGCCCATGCTGCGGATGGCCGTAGCGGAAGGCCCAATAAAAACAATGTCACGCTGGGCGCACACTTCAGCCAATTGGGGATTCTCTGAGAGAAAGCCATAGCCGGGATGGATCGCATCACATCCGGTCTCAACAGCCAAATTAACCAAGCGGTAAATGTTGAGATAGCCCGCCAGCGGGTCGCCGCCAATGAAATAGGCTTCATCCGCCTTTTTGACATGCAGTGAGTAACGGTCAGCTTCCGCGTAGACGGCCGCTGATCGAATCCCCATTTCAGCACAAGCACGGATGATGCGGACCGCGATCTCGCCCCGATT
>JADGCM010000235.1 GCA_015228995.1 Magnetococcales bacterium | reverse complement strand
CTTCGTCTGTTGCAGCGTCGTTTTAGCGACATGCCTAGCTGGGTGGAAGAGAGAATCGCTGCGGCTAGTAGCAGCCAAATTGAGCAATGGAGTGAGCGCATTTTCGATGCTCACGCGCTTGGGGATCTATTCGGTACCTGAAAAGATATGTGTATAGGGTAGCCCCTTGTGGGAGAGGGAGTTGGGGGTGAGGGTTCTCAAACGCGGTTGGTCGCAACAATGAACAAGGCTAGTTATGACGAGGGTCGCGACCTATTACTAGACCGTCCCCACGCCAGCAATCTCTACGTGCGCCAAGTGTATCGTTTGCAACAGGAGTTGCAGGGGTTGGCATGCAACGATCAAGCCGCCGATCAACGGCAACGTCAGCAGCTGCAACAGGTTACCGACTGGCTTGATCAGATCGAGAAGCCACTGACGGTGGCCCAGGTCTGTCGGTTACAGCAGCGATTGCAGACATTAGATTTTGGGCAGCAGTCGCCGAATGAAAAACAACATCAGCTGTTGCAACAGATCAGCGCATTGTTGGCCAAGTTAGATGAGCCGCTGACCATTGCGGTGGTGGGTGCCTTCAATAGTGGCAAATCGACGTTGATCAATGCCTTTTTCAAGCAGGAATGGATGCCGATGCACGTCAATCGCACCACGGCAACCGTTAACCGCATGGTGGCTGGAGAGCAGGCGTTGGTACGCATTGTTTACCGGGACAGCTGCCAACGAGCGCCGGTCGAGCTGCCTTACCAGGATGCGGCCACTGTTGCCCATACCATTCGTGAGGCCATGGCGACCCAATCAGATACGATTGCCCATATCGATCTGCTGCGACCCCAGGAAAAATTATTACGCCATTTTACCATTATCGATACCCCAGGGCTGAATTTTTCCCAGGCCGATGATGCCACTACCTTGCCTTATCTGTACGATGCCGATGTGTTGATCTGGGTCTTTTTGCCGGAGAATGTCCGTACCCAGGATCAGGAGCTGCTGACGCAATACCGTGCCCGTAACCCCACCGGCCGGGTGCTGGCCGTGGTTAATGGTTGTGACACCATCGATGCCAGTGATCGTCAGCAGATATCGGATCGCGTTCATGGCTTATTGGTGCAGCCCGGTATTGCCGAACAGCTGTTTTTGATCTCGGCGCGTGATGCCCTGATGGGACAACGCCATAATGATCGGTTGTTGTTGGTCAACAGCGGTTTTGTCGCCGTTACCGATTATCTCTATCAGGAGATATTTCCGGATTATGTCCGGTTACAGCCGCAGCGAATCGATCGCTTGAGTCAGGCATTTATGGTACAAGCGGCTTTTTCGATGGCCGAAATCTACCATCATGGCCATGGCACAGCGCCTAACCTTACCGAAGCGGTGAAGTGGTACCGTGTCGCCGCCGAGCAGGGCCACCGTGATGCTCAGAATCATTTGGGAGTGCTCTATCGAGATGGCAAGGTGGCAACGCCAGAAGAGAACTGGATGAAAAGCAAAATCGCCTCAATCTCCCCCGCGATTCCACAGCAGCTACGACGGCATAAACTGTTCGGACCCTTACTAGAAGGGGTGTGGTCTGGGCAACGCCAGGACTACCAAGAGGCACTCAAGTGGTTGCGGTTGGCGGCCGAGCAGGGCCATGCCCAGGCCCAAAATAGTATCGGCAACCTTTACCGCAAAGGTCAAGGGGTGGAGCAGGATTACCAGGAGGCGTTGCAGTGGTATCGACGTGCGGCCGAGCAGGGCCATGCCAATGCCCAGAATAACATCGGCAATATGTACCGTATTGGTGAAGGGGTGGCACAAGACTACCAAGAGGCGCTACGGTGGTATCGACTGGCCGCCGGCCAGGGCCATGCCCATGCCCAGAAGAATATTGATTTGATATTAAGCACATAATGGCATGGGTGCTGCACCTTTCCCCTCATCCCCCAACCCCTTCCTACAAGGGGAGAGGGGGAGGTATGAGGATACTTTTAAGGGGATAGTATGGATCAAACAAGCGCTAAAAATATCACGATCAATGAACTGGCGTCTTATGCCGAGCACACGTTGGCCACTTATAGCACGCAGCGTCGTCCCTTCTCTATTTACCAGCTATCAGGCCAGCCGTTGGAAGATTATGCCGAGCGGGGTGGGGATAGGGATCAGGAAGTAGAGCGGCTGCTGAGTCAATTGTTAGAGGATTCGCAACGGCTGGTTAGTCTGTAACAACGACCTTGTTCATTGTTTCGGCCAGCCGTGTTGCGGTAATGAGGATTTCAACGGTCACGATGAACGGCCCTTCCTTTCTCATCCAGTCAACCCTATAATTGATATGAGATGAGAGAATCCAGCAGCGTGCGTCTATAGCCACTTTTGTGCGAGAACAGCGATGATTGACACCCCGCTCCGTTTCATCAACCCAAAAATGGATTTGGCGTTTCGCAAGATTTTCGGTTCCGATCATAGCCACGATATTGTCATCAGTTTTCTCAATGCCATACTTGACTTGACCGAGGAACGCACCATCATCGAGGTGGAAATTCTCGATCCTTACCAAGCACCACCTATTCTTGATTTGAAAGAA
>JADGCM010000234.1 GCA_015228995.1 Magnetococcales bacterium | reverse complement strand
AACCGGATTTGGTCGGGTACGGATCAATCTCAACTGGTCGCGGCCGGCCGGCCACGTAGCTCCAGCAAGCCGGGGCGGTTTATTTGGGGGCCTTTTTTCTGGTGGCGGCGCTGCGACGAGCAGTCAGGGGGTTGACCTCGATCTAGGCTGCTTTGTCGAGCTCAGGCAAGGTGAACGTGACGTGGTGCAAGCACTGGGTAATCGTTTTGGCTCGTTGGAGCAGCCCCCCTACCTCAAACTTTCTGGTGATGATCGCACCGGATCGGTGGCTGAGGGGGAGGAGTTGCTCCTCAATGGCGATAAATGGCCTGAGATTCACCGGATTTTGGTATTTGCTTTTATCTACCAAGGGGTACCCAATTGGGCGGCTACCGATGGTGTCGTCACCATTGAGATCGCTGGTGAGCCACCGCTGGAGGTGCGTATGACCCATGGTCAAGATGACCGACGTCTCTGTGCTATTGCCCAATTGGAAAATGTTGACGGTGGTCTGCGGGTGACTAAAATGGCTGAGTATTTCCGCGATCATCGCGAGATGGATCAAGCCTATCACTGGGGATTCCGTTGGAGTGCTGGACGGAAAGATTAATGCAGCAATCGATCATAGTTTTGGGGAGGAGATGTAACAATGGGTGTGGTACTATCTAAGGGTGGTAATGTTTCACTGAGCAAGGAAGCACCTGGCCTGACGAAAATTGCGGTCGGGTTGGGTTGGGATGTGCGGGCGACGGATGGGGGCGATTTTGATCTAGACGCCAGCGCCTTTTTGCTGAAGGCGGATGGTAAAGTACGCGACGATAGCGACTTCATCTTTTATAATCAGCTGCAGAGCAAAGATGGCAGCGTGACCCATACCGGCGATAATCGGACCGGAGTGGGTGAGGGGGATGATGAAACCATCAAAATCAACTTGGCCACGGTGGCGGCCGATATCCAAAAAATTGCCTTTGCCGTGACGATCCACGAGGCGGATGGGCGGCGGCAGAGTTTTGGGATGGTGGCCAATGCCTTCATTCGTGTCGTCAACGATGATGGGTCTAACAAGGAGTTGGCGCGCTACGATCTATCGGAAGATTCATCGACGGAGACGGCGATGATCTTTGGTGAGGTCTATCGCCACAACAGCGAATGGAAATTCCGTGCTGTTGGTCAAGGGTTTAAGGGTGGTCTCGGGCCGTTGGCGAACAACTACGGCGTCAATATCGGATAAATATTATGTTACAGCAGTTTCGCTACTCGTTTATTGTGACCATTGTCTGTGTGCTTATTGCGGCCTGGTGGGGTTGGCGCAGCGGCGGACCGGTCATGGCCGCTGAGGCGATCTTAATCACTTTAGTGTTGGGAGTGTTGGAGGTCAGCCTCTCCTTTGATAATGCCGTTGTTAATGCTGCTGTTTTGCAAGAGATGGACGCTAAATGGCAGCGTATTTTCTTGACGGTCGGTATTCTGATCGCGGTGTTTGGCATGCGGCTGGTTTTTCCGATTGTCATTGTTTCGGTAGTGACAGGTTTGGGGTGGATAGATGTGAGCCAGATGGCTCTGACGCAACCAGATGAATATGCGCGCCATCTGACCGCTTCGCACATCCAGATTGCCCTGTTTGGCGGCACCTTTTTACTACTGGTTTTTCTCTATTTTATCTTCGATGCCGAGCGAGAGGTCCATTGGGTTGATGGCTTTGAACGGTGGGCGGCCAAACTGGGACGCCAAGATGGGGTGGCCATTTTTATCGCCCTGGTGATGATTCTGCTGTTGCAGCGTTTTTTGCCTCAAGCGGAGCGGTTGAGTGCCGTCATTTCTGGTATTGCTGGCATTATTCTGTACGTTATGGTCAGCAGTGTTGATTTGCTGTTTGAACAGGATAACGAGCATCACCAA
This sequence comes from Magnetococcales bacterium, assembly GCA_015228995.1. Classification (GTDB taxonomy): domain Bacteria; phylum Pseudomonadota; class Magnetococcia; order Magnetococcales; family JADGCH01; genus JADGCH01. The sequence continues at coordinate 681 of JADGCM010000234.1, read as the reverse complement.
GCAGCCGCCGGGCAGGCCACCCGTTCTGGGATTGCTGGTTTTCTCTACCTTGAGGTACTGGATGCCTCGTTTAGCTTCGATGGTGTGATCGGTGCCTTTGCGATCACCAAAGATGTGATTATTATCATGGTCGGCCTGACCATTGGGGCCATGTTCGTACGCTCGTTAACGGTCGTTATGGTGCAACACGGGACACTCAAACAGTACCGATTTTTGGAGCACGGCGCCCATTACGCAATTGGGGTGTTGGCACTAATCATGTTTGCCAGCACCACCATGCACATTCCAGAAGTCGTGACTGGTTTGCTCGGGGTCGCCTTTATCGGTGCCGCCCTGCGTTCATCAGTTGTTTACAACCGTGCGATCACTTCACAACATTGAGAGAGGTTATATCAGACTGTGTCTGAATGGAAATCTGACTGGACATCTGAGTGGAAAATCGATTCCTGGAAGCAACTGGAGGCGCAACAGCAGCCGAGCTGGCCTGATCGTCAACAACTGGACGAGGTGTGCCAACGACTGGCTAATTACCCGCCGTTGGTGTTTGCTGGTGAGGTGCGCGCTCTCAAGCGCCACCTCGCCCAAGTGTCGCAAGGCAATGCCTTCCTGTTGCAAGGCGGCGATTGCGCCGAGTCGTTCAATGAGTTCAATACCAACACCATTCGTGATAAGTTGCGGGTT
>JADGCM010000019.1 GCA_015228995.1 Magnetococcales bacterium | reverse complement strand
CCCCCCAATTACCGGATAGAATGGGTCGTTTGGCCTCCCCTGTCGCGGCGGCTGTTGATCCAATTTATTCAGGAATGTACCGGTTATGATAGACTGTGGTTTACCAAAACAGCAGGGGCTGTATGACCCTCGATGGGAACACGATGCTTGTGGGATTGGATTTGTCGCTCATATCAAGGGGGAGAAGTCGCACAGTATCCTGCAAATGGCCCTTAAAGTTCTGGAGAACCTGACCCACCGCGGCGCCGTCGGTGCCGATCCCCTGACCGGGGATGGCGCGGGTATTCTGATCCAGATGCCAGATCAATTTCTGCGCAGCGAATGCCGAGCCCTGCGCATCCAATTGCCCCCCCTTGGCGACTATGGCGTCGCCATGCTGTTTTTGCCCAAAGATTACTCAATGCAGACCTCCTGCATGCGCCTGCTGGAGCAAATTGTCGCTGAGGAAGGGCAGCTGTTCCTCGGCTGGCGCGATGTCCCCGTCAATCGGGCCGCCCGGATCGGGTTTGTGGCCAAGGCCTCCGAGCCGGTGGTACGTCAAGCCTTTATCGGGGTACGCAATCGCCCCACTGCGACGCGTAATACAGATGATAACTGGTTTGAACGCAAGCTGTATGTTATCCGCCGCCGGATGGAAAATGCCGTCACGGGCTATGAGACCGAAGAACTACGCTCGTTCCATATTGCCAGTTTTTCAACGCGGACGCTGGTGTACAAAGGCATGTTTCTGGCCGACCAAGTGCCAGCCTATTATCCCGATCTCTCCGATCCGGCCATGGTGACGGCCCTGGCGATGGTCCATCAACGTTATTCCACCAACACCTTTCCCACCTGGGACTTGGCCCATCCGTTTCGGATGATCTGCCACAACGGTGAGATCAATACCCTACGTGGCAATTTGAACTGGATGCGCGCCCGCCAAGCCTCTTTGAGTAGCTCTTTGTTCGGCGACGATTTGCGTAAACTATTCCCAGTTTTACCAGAGGGGTTTTCCGACTCGGCCTCGTTTGATCGGGCGTTAGAGTTTTTGGTATTGTGTGGGCGCACGTTACCACAAGCGATGATGATGTTGATCCCCGAGGCCTGGGAGAATCATCGGGCCATGGATGAAGATCGCAAAGCCTTTTACCATTACAACGCCTTAATGATGGAGCCGTGGGACGGCCCCGCTGCCATGACCTTCACCGATGGACGGGTCATTGGGGCCACCTTAGACCGTAATGGTTTGCGCCCAGCCCGTTACCAGATTACCCGTGGCGATCTCTGTGTCATGGCCTCAGAGGCCGGCACCTGGATGTTCCCCCCCGATGAAGTGGTTTACAATGGTCGCTTACAGCCAGGCCGCATGTTTCTGATCGATCTGGAACAGGGGCGCATTATCGACGACCAAGAGATCAAGCAACAGGTCAGCAGCCTACGTCCCTATCGCCAGTGGTTACAAGATGGGCTGGTGATGCTCGACCAATTAGATGGAGCAGAGCCCGTAACAGCGGAGCAGACGCCCATCATCACCCAACAACGCACTTTTGGTTATACCGAAGAGGACCTATCGGTGCTGCTAACGCCGATGGCTCAGCAGGGAGAAGAGCCGATCGGTTCGATGGGCAATGATGCCGCCCTACCAGTGTTGTCCGATCAACCCTCGTTGCTGTTCAGTTATTTTAAGCAGTTGTTTGCCCAAGTGACCAATCCCCCGATCGACCCCATTCGTGAGGAATTGGTCATGAGTTTATTCAATGCTATTGGCCCGGTTCATAATCTATTGGAAGAGACCGCGGGCCATGCTCGGCGCATTTTTCTGGCACAACCGATCTTAAACGACCACGAGTTAGCAAAAATTGCTGCTGTTGATTTACCTGGCCTCCGTGCCGAACGTTTCTCGCTGTTGTTCCCGGTTCGTGACGGTCATCGGGCCCTGGAACAGGCGCTGCGTAACCTACTAGATGCCACGGCTAGTGCCGTCTCTGATCGCCGTTGCACCCTCATCATCCTCAGTGATCGTGGCGCTACCGCTGACCAGGCGGCCCTGCCGATTCTGCTCGCCGCCTCTGCGGTCCATCATCACCTGATCCGTAGCGGCCTGCGCAGCTTGGCCAGTATCATCGCTGAGACGGGTGAGGCACGTGAAGTGGCCCATTGCGCCCTCCTGATCGGCTACGGGGTGAGCGCCATCAATCCTTGGTTGGCAATGGCCAGTTTGGCCGATATGGCCAACGATGGCCTGATTGGAGAGAATATTACCGCAGCAAAAGCCCAAGCCAATTATGTCAAGGCCATTGGCAAAGGACTGATGAAGATCTTCTCCAAGATGGGTATTTCGACCTTACGCAGTTATTGCGGCGCGCAAATTTTTGAGGCCATCGGTCTCAACAAACAGGTGGTCGAGCGCTATTTCACTGGCACCGTATCCCGTATTGATGGCATTGGCCTGGAGACCATCGCAGAGGAGGTGTTGCGGCGCCATCGTCAAGCCTACGCGGACAATGTGGTTTATTTGAACACCCTCCACGTCGGCGGTGATTACAAATTCCGTCATGGTGGAGAACGCCACCTCTGGACGGCCGACTCCATTGCTAAATTACAACTGGCGGCGCGTACTAAAAGTTTTGCCTCGTATAAAGAATTTTCGCGTTTGATCAACGATCAAGAACGGGCGCTTTGCACCCTGCGTGGTCTGTTTCGTCTCAAACGATCACGGGTGCCGGTACCGTTAGATGAGGTCGAAGCGGCGGCGGAGATTGTTAAGCGGTTCGTCACCGGGGCGATGTCATTTGGCTCCATCTCTAAGGAGGCCCACGAGACCTTAGCAATCGCGATGAACCGCGTCGGTGGTAAGTCCAACACTGGGGAGGGAGGGGAAGATCCACAGCGTTATCAACCGCATCCCAATGGCGACTTAGCGCGTAGTGCTGTTAAGCAGGTCGCTTCGGCGCGCTTTGGCGTCTCCAGTCATTATTTGGTAAACGCCGATGAAATTCAGATCAAAATCGCCCAGGGTGCCAAACCTGGCGAGGGGGGGCAGCTGCCGGGCTATAAAGTCAATCAGGTCATCGCCCGCACCCGTAACACCACCCCGGGCGTGACATTGATCAGTCCGCCGCCTCATCACGATATTTACTCAATCGAGGATCTGGCGCAGCTGATTTTTGACCTCAAGAATGTCAACCCACGGGCTCGCATCTCGGTCAAGCTGGTATCGGCTGTCGGGGTTGGTACCATTGCCGCTGGTGTGGCCAAAGGTCATGCCGACATGATCCTCATCTCTGGGGGTGATGGCGGCACCGGGGCCAGTCCGCTCAGCTCGATCAAACATGTTGGCGCCCCCTGGGAATTGGGGCTGGCAGAAACGCAACAAACGTTGGTGTTGAATGACCTGCGTGGTCGGGTACGGTTGCAAGCTGACGGTCAAATGCGCACCGGTCGTGATGTGGTCATTGCCGCGCTGTTGGGAGCCGAAGAGTTCGGCTTTGCAACGGCGCCATTGGTGGTAGAGGGGTGCATCATGATGCGTAAGTGTCATTTAGGCACCTGCCCAGTGGGCATTGCCACCCAGGATCCCTCATTGCGTAAGAAATTTACCGGTAAACCACAACATGTGGTCAACTACCTCTTTTTCGTTGCTAATGAGGTGCGTGAGTGGATGTCCTACATGGGCTTTCGCACCATGGACGAAATGATCGGTCGGGTCGATTGTTTGGAGGTGAAGCCGGCTGTCGACCACTGGAAAGCGCGTGGGCTTGACTTCTCAGCGATCCTCCACAAACCGGATGTCCCTTCCAATGTTGCCACCCGCTATGTACAACCTCAACAACATGATATCGCCGATGTTCTTGACCATAAATTGCTTGATCTAGCGGAACGAGCCTTCAAAAACCGCGAGTCCATCGAGATTCGTCTGCCGATCCACAACACCGACCGTACCGTCGGCGCCATGTTGGGCGGGGAAATTTCAAAGCGTTTTGGGGTGGCGGGTTTGCCTGCTGACACCATCCAATGCTACTTCAAGGGAGTAGCTGGTCAAAGTTTCGGGGCCTTTAATGTCCATGGGGTCTCCCTCTATCTCGAAGGGGCTGCCAACGACTACGTTGGTAAGGGAATGTCCGGCGGTCGTATTGTTATCCGCCCCCATAGCCGTTCTCAGTTCAAGTCCGAGGAAAATATCCTGATTGGTAACACCGTTTTATACGGGGCCACTGGCGGCGAGGCCTATTTCCGTGGCATCGCTGGAGAGCGGTTTGCGGTGCGTAATTCTGGCACTCTGGCGGTGGTGGAGGGAGTCGGCGATCACGGTTGTGAGTATATGACCGGCGGCACCATTGTGATATTGGGAGCCACTGGCCGTAACTTTGCCGCTGGTATGAGCGGTGGCATCGCCTTCGTGCTGGATGGGGCCGGTGACTTTACTGCCCTGTGTAACACCGCTATGGTGGGGTTGGAGCCCGTTACTGAGGCAGAAGATGACCACATTCTCAGGCAATTATTGCACAATCACTATACCTATACCGGTAGCACCATCGCGCAACAGTTACTGCACGATTGGGAAAGTGCGCTGCGTCGCTTCATTAAGGTGATGCCGACCGACTATAAACGGGTGTTAACGGAGATGAAACAGCGGCAACAACAAATGGCTCACCAGGAGAAGCGTGCCAATGGCTAAAGTCACCGGATTCATGGAAATCGAGCGTGAGACGCCCCAGCCGCGCCCAGTAGCTGAGCGTGTCACCGACTGGGGGGAGTTGTATCAGCCCTTTTCGTTGGACCGCCTCTGCCACCAAGCGGCCCGCTGCATGGATTGCGGCATTCCCTTCTGCCACAGCGGTTGCCATCTCAATAACCTAATACCAATTTGGAACGATTGGGTCTACCGCCAACGCTGGCAGCAGGCCAGCGATGCCCTGCATCGTACCAATAATTTTCCTGAATTTACCGGTCGTGTTTGTCCGGCACCTTGCGAGACCTCGTGTGTGCTCGGCTTGAATCGTGAGGCGGTCACCATTCGCTACATCGAAAAAACGATTGCCGACGAAGGATTCAAGCGTGGTTTGATCCGTCCCCAACCGGCCCTGAAACAGAGTGGTAAACGGGTGGCGGTGATCGGGTCTGGGCCAGCAGGCATGGCTGCCAGTCAACAATTGGCCCGCGCTGGCCATAGCGTGGTCTTGTTTGAGAAACAGGAGCGTGCCGGCGGCCTGTTGCGTTATGGTATCCCCAATTTCAAACTAGAAAAATGGATCATTGATCGACGTCTGGAACAGCTGCAGGCGGAGGGTGTCTCCATCCAGACCGGTGTCCATGTCGGGGTTGATCTCTCTGTGGCGCAATTGACCACAGAATTCGACGCTGTGCTATTGGCGGGTGGCTCGGAACATCCGCGTGATCTGCCCATTCCAGGACGTGAACTAGCAGGCATCCACTTCGCTATGGATTTCCTGGTGCAACAAAATAGGCGTCTGGAAGGGGCTACCATCGCTGTCGATCAACAGATTCAAGCCACCGGTAAACGCGTCGTCGTGATCGGTGGCGGCGATACCGGTGCCGATTGTGTCGGCACGGCCGTGCGTCAGCAGGCTCTGCACGTCACCCAAATCGAGCTGCTGCCAAGACCTCCCAAGGAACGTCCCTTAGAGACGCCGTGGCCGATGTGGCCCAATACGTTACGTACCTCTACCTCCCACGAGGAGGGTTGCCGCCGCATCTGGAGTGTATTGACCAAGCAGTTTGAAGGGGTAGATGGACACGTCACGGCGATCCTCTGCGCTGAACTGGCCTGGGGAGAACCCGAAGAGGGGGGGCCGATGCAGATGCGCGAGCTTGCCAATAACCATTTTGTCTTGGAAGCCGATCTGGTGTTGCTGGCCATGGGTTTTGTCCATCCGATCCATCACGGACTGCTGAATGACCTGGGGGTAGCCTTGGATGACCGGGGCAATGTACGGACTAACGACCACAGCATGACCAGTCGGTCAGGTGTTTTTGCCGCTGGGGACATGGCGATTGGGCAGTCGTTGGTACTCAAAGCGATTGCCAGTGGCCGTCAGGCAGCCGCAGACATTGATCAGTGGCTGCGTTAGGGTATTTTTCCCAATGATCCATCCTTGACACTGAGCCACCGCCGACCCTATAGTGTGGCATTCAGATAACGCCAGCAATCCAAGGGAGTGATCGCGATGGCTATGGAGGAGATGTCTGAGTTGTCCATAAACCACAATCCAACGACGGGTCAGCCCGACCCGATAGCCGCGTTGGAGCAACAGTGGCAGGCCATGGTCGACGCTGTTCGTCGGTTGCGTAAAGAGAACGGTGACCTGTTTGCCCAATTACAAGATCGGACCACACGGTTGCAGCAGGCCGAATACGAATTGGCGCAGGTGAAACAGAGCCTCGAAGGTTTGCAACAAGAGAAGAGTCAGGTGACGGCACGCATTGAAGACATGTTGGCGCGCTTCAACGAATTAGGTCATACCGTGTAATGGCCATGGCAGACTCTATCGATGTCACCATCCATGGTCAGTTGTTTCGTCTGCGTGTAGAGGCCAATTCGGCTTACGTCCGAGAGTTGGCCGGTTATGTGGATGGTGTCATGGGCAAGATGGCACGTCAGTCTAGAAATCAGTCTACTGATCGTTTAGCCATCATGGCTGCGCTTAGAATCACTGATAGTTTGTTCCAGGTCAAAGAACAGGTGCAAATGCAGGTGCAGCAGCAGGTACCGGGACGGGTTGAGGCGAGTTCGATGCAGGATGGACAGATGGAACAGGTCAATCAGCGCATCCAGAGGTTGGTTGCAGCCAGTGAGCAGGTGTTACGGGAGTTGGAAGGCTAAATTTAAGTTTGCCCCTCGCAGCCTCTTCGCCCTCTTCCCTTGTGGGAGGGGGCAGTGTGAGGGGGTTATGGATTGTCCCCTGCAGTGTTCGTGAGGAGAGCATTCCTCCTGAGCCGATATTTCTTGAACCAAGGGCGTTTGCTCTGATTGTGGAGTGTAGGCTACTGTTAGTCAGTTTACCGGAAGCAGTTATTTCACGTGCCCACCTTAAACAAGGGGTTCAGAGGTCGTAATCCAACGGCACAGGCGGGGGATTTGATGGATTCATCGCAGAAGGGGCTGCTGCGCCGGTTGTTGTGTCAGCAACGCCAGCAGCTGTCTGTAAAGTCTGTGTCGTCCCTCAGTCAGGTCATTTGTCGTCATCTGGTTGTGCAGCCGTTCTACTTGAGCGCGCGGGTGATAGCGCTTTACTGGCCCATCCGTCGTGAGGTTGATCCCATCTCACTCGTGGAGTGGGCCCACACCGATGGCAAAAAGGTTGTGTTGCCTGTCATCTCCTCTGTTTCTGCCCGGCAAATGTCTTTCGCCTTCCTGACCCCAGGAGACCCACTCAAGCCAGGCCCGTTTGGCATTCCGGAACCAGCCTGTGTCACCGAAACGATTTCCTGCCAGGAGATCGTGACAAAAATCGACCTGCTGTTACTACCCGTGGTTGCCTTTGATCTCCAGGGGGGCCGGCTTGGTTATGGCGGCGGCTATTACGATCGCTGCTTGGCCGGGATCACCCATCGCCATACGGGCAAACCCTACTTGGTCGGCTTGGCGTATCAATTTCAGCAGGTGGCTGCTCTGCCACGAGAACCGCACGATGTGCAATTAGATGTTGTCGTTACTGAGCAAGGGCTTTGCAAGTTGGTCGATACGTTCTAGCCGCTGTTGTAACAGGGTGCGCACACCACCGAGGCGTTCTTGGGTGGCGACATCGGTCGGCTCGATCGCTACGGCTCGTTGCAGACAGGCCAACGCTTGATCAATCTCCTCTCGCCCCTGCCGCGCTGAAATGATCGCGAGCAGGCTCCACAATGGTGCCGACTGGGGATCAACCGTCAATGCTTGGTGGCAGCACTCCTTGGCACGTTGATAGTGGCCTTGTTGGGCCAATAGGGTGGCGATGCTGTGATAGGCACCGGTCATTTTTGCGTCCATGGCCACTGCCCGCCAATAGTAATCAATCGCCTCTTCCGACCGGCCTTGCCGTTGCAATGAGGTGGCGAGGTTGTTGTAAAATAGCGCTGAAACCAAGCTAGGAGCAGTCGCCAAAATACGCCGATACCACCCCTCCGCTGCGTCGTTATCTCCAAGAGAGAGGCAGATCTGCGCCAACAAGAGCTGGATAGGACCGGCCTGTAGTTGCGGATCCATACCAACCGCTTGTTCATAATAGGCTTGAGACTCAGCGATACGGCCCTGCATGGCTAGTATCAAACTCAAATGGGCGTAAGTTTGGCCAGATGGATCCCACTGCATGAGGTTGCGGTAACACTGCTCAGCAGCACCAAATTGCCTACCCTCAAAATATAAAGTCGCCAACTGGCGCCATGCTGCCTGATCGGACGGATTGTGGCTCAACCGTTGTTGGTAATCATGCCATGCCGCCTCCGTTGATTGAGGCCATGATAGTACGACGGGATCAAGAGGCTTGCGCACCAGACGCAGAGAATCGGCGGCAGCAACCTCCTCTATGGCCGGATTATAGTGCAGTAGATCACCGTACAAACGCGAACAGCCGTAAAGGGTATTAATGTCGTGAAAGGCAATGATGCCGCCCGGCTCCACATATTCGAACCAAGCCATAAGGTCAGACCTGCTGGCGTTATAAGAATGGTCGGCATCGATAAACAGCAGCCGTATCTTCTGCTCGGCTGCCCAACCACGGACAATCGCCGCTGAGGTGCCAACCCGTGTTTCGACCAAAGCATGCAGACCCATCTGCTTGACATTGTCTTGGAATTGGGGCAACGTCGAGCCGTGTTCCTGGTCCAAACCACAGAAGCTGTCACAAGCAACTACCTTGCCGCGCTGGGCCACCTGACTGCCAGCAGCCAACCAACAGGTCGATAATCCCATAAAACTGCCAATTTCGACGACGATACCCGTTCCCGGCCCCTCTTTGGCCCAGCGATAGAGCACATAGCCTTCAGCCGGCAAGAGGTAGCCGTAAACCGTGCTCAATCTTTGTAATAACCATTGTTTTTCAATATCATCGATGGTGGCTACCGTGATAGCTGTCATGGTGGGCGCTGGCTATCTAGAGAATAAATCGTGACAGATCTTCGTTACCACTCAGCGCTTCGAGCTGTTGACGGACATAATCACCGTTGATGGTGAAGGTCTCTCCCCCCAGGTCGGGAGCCCGAAACGAGAGATCATCCAATAATTTTTCCATTACCGTATGCAAGCGCCTAGCGCCGATGTTTTCAACGCTGTTGTTGACCCGGGCCGCAATCTCGGCCAAGGTGTAAACGCCATCTGCGGTGAAATCGAGTCCGACTTGTTCGGTGGCCATCAGGGCCTGATATTGCTTGGTTAGAGCGTTTTCCGGTTCGGTGAGGATACGGACAAAGTCGGCGGCACCTAGACTACGCAACTCAACTCGAATCGGTAGCCGCCCCTGTAACTCTGGCAGCAAATCAGATGGCTTGGCCATTTGGAAGGCCCCAGAGGCAATAAATAAAATATGATCCGTCTTGACCATGCCATATTTGGTCGAAACGGTGGTCCCCTCCACCAGCGGCAATAGATCGCGCTGCACCCCTTCACGCGAGACGTCACTGCCGTGGCCTGATTCATGGTGACGGGCACATATTTTGTCAATTTCATCAAGAAAAACGATACCAGACTGCTCGACACGCTCCAGCGCCTGACGCTGGGTCTGCTCGCGGTCGACCAGTTTAGCGGCCTCTTCGTCGGTCAGCACCTTGAGCGCCTCCGCCACCGGCATTCGGCGCGAACGCGTCTGACCACCCAGCATATTGCCCAGCATCTCTTGCAGGTTGATCCCTTCCATGCCCTGAGGGGTAAACACCTCCAGAGTCGCCCCCGTCGGCCGATTTTCGCGGACCTCGATCTCTACCTCCCGATCATCAAGAGCGCCGTCATGCAATTGCCGCCGCAGTTTTTTGCGTGTCGAGGAGGTGTCGTTACCGGTTACAGCTGGCAACAGGATGTCGAGTAAGCGCTCTTCAGCAAGATGTCTGGCATTTTGTTGGACGCGGCGCTTGCCGGATTCAGTCAGCATTTTGATGGACATATCGACCAGATCACGGATGATCGATTCGACGTCACGACCGACATACCCTACTTCGGTAAATTTGGTCGCCTCTACCTTGATAAAAGGCGCATCCGCTAGTTTGGCCAAACGTCGGGCAATTTCAGTTTTGCCAACACCGGTGGGACCGATCATCAGAATGTTTTTAGGGTAAACCTCGTCACGGATCTCAGGCAGTAGCCGTTGCCGCCGCCAGCGGTTGCGCAGGGCAATCGCAACAGCTCGTTTGGCCTCATCTTGGCCAATGATATGACGATCTAGCTCAGAAACAATCTCGCGTGGGGTAAAATCGGACATGTCAGGACAACTCTTCAATAACCAGGTTGGCGTTGGTATAAATACAAATTTCCGCAGCAATTTGTAACGATTGCTCGACAATTTGGCGGGGCGCCATCTCGGTGTGACGCAAGAGGGCACGAGCGGACGACAAGGCATACGAGCCACCCGAGCCGATGGCAATGACCCCCTCCTCTGGTTCCAAGATATCGCCACTGCCGGTGATCAGTAGGCTGCATTGGTTATCCGCCACAGCTAGCATGGCTTCCAATCGCCTTAAAATACGATCGGTGCGCCAATCCTTAGCCATTTCCACCGCGGAACGGGTCAAATTACCGCCGTGTTTAACCAATTTGGCTTCAAACCGTTCAAATAGGGTAAAGGCATCTGCGGTGGCACCTGCAAAACCGGCTAAAATACGCCCCTCCTGCATGGTGCGTACCTTGCGTGCATTGGCCTTAACAACGATATTGCCGAGCGTCACTTGGCCATCACCGCCCATAACAACGTTGCTGCCTCGGCGTACAGACAGTATAGTGGTACCTTCGAACATACTGAAACGGCTCCTAATAAAAGAAAGCAGACTCATATCTCCCCCTCTCTACCTGTGGGAGAAGGGGCTGGATGGCAAGGGGCGACGTAGTATGGCATAAAGACAGCGATTGTGTAAGGTATATCGATATGGTTTTGCCGCGCTTTCGAACCCTCTCTTTGGTGCATGGTCTGCCACATCCATGTAGCTATATCGAGGATGGTCGCATTGCCGGAGCCCTTTTCTTGTGCGATATCGATCATATGGATGGGGCTTTGTACCAAGATTTAATGGCCAGTGGCTTTCGTCGCAGTGGGGCACAGATTTACCGACCATTGTGCGTCGGCTACGGCAACGGCTGCCAGGAGTGTGTGGCAGCACGGGTACCGGTCGTTCACTTTCAACCCAGTCGTAATATGCAGCAGACTTGGCGGCGCAACCGCGACCTTAGCATTACATCACAGACCATCCACTTCAACCCCTCCCATTTTCAGCTTTACCAGAACTATCTCGCCGCACGCCATACGGACGGACCCATGGATAATCCTGAGCCAGAAGCGTACTGGCAATTTATCTGGTCGCCTTGGCTGGAAACGGTGTTGGTGGAGTTTTATCAACAGCAACAGCTGCTGATGGTGGCCGTCGTCGATATTTTGCCAGACAGTCTATCGGCCGTTTACACCTTTTTTGAGCCGCTGGAGAGCCGCCGACGCAGCCTCGGTACTTACGCCATTTTATGGCAGATCGCCGAAGCGCGCCGATTGGGTAAAAATTGGCTCTATCTCGGCTACTGGATCGATACCAGCCCAAAAATGCGCTACAAATCGCGGTTTCAGCCGTTAGAGGTCTATCGTTACGGAGCGTGGCTACCGTGGAGTGTGGGTGCTAACGCTGCTGCGCCACCACGGCAGCTTTAGGAAGGTAGTGCTGTCGTGCTGTTACTGGGCCGAGAAACTGCGACACCCGTACTACCTCGACCCGACGCTCTTTGGTCTCCGGTAACCAAATTTGCAGGGCTGCCAATGTCGCTGCATAAGGGTGACCGATGGCGACGGCCCCCCCCTGTTTGCGTGCCACTCTCTCCAATAGGCGCAACTGCTGGAGGATTAAATCCTGGTCCTGTTGGTTATCGAGAAAAACATCACGCACTGCGTTGGGTACCTGCATCTGTTGCGCCTCTTTCCAGGCTACCGTAGCGTTGGAAGTGCGACTATCGAGGAAAAAAAGCCCCCGGCTGCGCAGTATCCGCATGACGCTATTCATCGGGTTCTGCTGCGCTGTTAAACGTGAGCCCATGTGGTTGTTGATCCCCACCACTTCGGGAAACTTAGCCAAGTTAGCCCGCAGCACGCGGTCAATTTGCTCATCTGACATCCCAGAAAAAAGAGACAGTGGACCTGGGTGAATGCGTGGATAGCCCAATGGTTCCATCGGTTGGTGCAGAATGAGTTCCTTGCCGCTGGCTCGACCAACTTCCACCACCCGACGCGCAAAAGGAGCATCTGGCAGCACCGCTAAGGTGATATCTGCGGGCAGGCGGGCAATGGCCTGCGACACAGCAGCGTGATAACCGAGATCGTCGATGACCACCGCAACACGAGTAGAGCCGCTGCCATCATCACGGGCTCTGATCTGTGGTTGCGGCACCGCATCCTGGTCACGATTGAGAAGTTCGACCGGATTGGTAACGGGATCCTCAAAATGCTCCTCGTAAGACACGGGCAGCGGCTGGGGGGATTGCTCACTTCGCTCGCGCATTTCGTGGATGGCTGCCGCCCACGGATCAGCAGCTGGGGGCAACTCGACTGACGGCACCTCCTGTTGTTGCTGCGCAGTCGTTGTATCCGGTGTGCTGGCAGGAACCTCAACAAAATCCCACACCACCGCTGACGTAGCGACCATCACGGCAAAGACGATGGCTGCTAGGGCATAGCGCAGCCGCCACTGAGGAGTTGAGCTCGACCCACGCTGCTGTACCATGCCGTCGTCGCCTTAATTTTATTCAACCGTTGATCGCGCTACGGCACCGGTATGTGAAAAGACCTGCAAACCGCGCAATAGATCCAGGGCGCGCTGCAACTGGTAATCTTCCTTAGCTCTACCGGTGATCCGATCCACCTCTTCGCTCACCTCGCCATCGTTCGGAGTGATCGGAGCGATCGGCTCGGGCGGCGCCTTCTTCTCTTTTGCTTTTTGATCCTTCTGTCCCTCAGGCAGAGGAGTCGGCTCTTCATGGTTTTGCAAATGACCCTTCAAATCCGCCTCGGTGGTACGGCGATCCCCCTCTTTTTTGCCGGCTAAGGTCATCTCTTCGACCACTAGATCAGGCGTAATACCCTTAGCCTGAATGGAGCGACCATTGGGCGTATAGTATTGCGCCGTCGTCAAGCGCATACCCGAGCCATCTCCCAACGGCATGATGGTCTGTACCGAACCTTTACCGAAAGATTGCGTCCCCATGATGATGGCACGACGATGATCCTGCAGGGCACCAGCCACGATTTCAGAAGCGGAGGCCGAACCGGCATTGATCAAAACCACCATCGGCAGGCGGTGAATGAGATCACCTGGTTGGGCATCGAACGACATATCCTTACCCTGTATCCGTCCTTTGGTATAGACGATACGACCACTATCAAGGAAGGCGTCGGCGACCTGAACCGCTTGATCTAACAGACCACCCGGATCATTGCGCAGATCCAACACCAACCCCTTCAAGCCGGTAGAGCCACTCTGCTTGTGCAAACTGGCGATGGCATCTTGCAACATGGGAAAAACTTGTTCGTTGAATTGGATGATGCGTACATAACCGATTTGACTAGGCTCCATGCGCCACTTGACGCTACGCACCTTGATCACCGCCCGGGTCAAAGTGACGACCAGCGGTTTTGTTTCGTTTTTGCGTACCAAAGTTAAGGTAATTTTCGTCCCTGGCTTGCCACGCATTTTCTTGACGGCGTCTAATAAGTCCATCTCCTGGGTCGTTTCATCGTCTATTTTGACGATGAGATCACCGGGTTGGATACCAGCCTGATGGGCCGGGGTATCCTCGATGGGAGCAACGATCTTGATGGCTCGATCACCACGGCTGATCTCAATGCCCAAACCACCGAACTCTCCCCGGGTGTCCACCTTCATCTCCTTGAAGTTCTCCGGTGTCAAGAAAGATGAATGGGGATCCAGCGTCCGCAACATGCCCTGGATAGCCCCATAGAGCACCTTTTGATCATCTACCTCTTCGACGTAACTTTGGCGAATCTTATCGTAAGCCTCTGAGAATACACGTAATTTCTCATAAGTCACTTGACCAACGGCCAACACGTTGCTGCCCACAAGTGCCGTCACAAACGTCGCGATTATCAACAGCAACAGAACGAACGAATATCTCTTCACGGACCGATTCCCCATTGAGCTTAGAATACAAATAGTTGCTTTTCGTGTGGCGCAAAACAGGCCGTCTTAGAACCCAACGACACCAGTAATTGCTTGGCTTGCTCCAGTTTCTTGTCGATATGCACATCGTTCTGGTCTGGGTCGTGGTGATACAGGTAGAGCCCCTTGACTTCGCCACGATGGGCCAATTCGACGACATTCTTAATAGACGAGTGTCCCCAGTCGATTTTAGAACTGTACTCGGCTTCGGTATAGGTGGAATCTATGATTAGCGCATCCGCACTGCGGATAAAGTGCAGCAACTGCTTATAGTAAACCGAATTAAATTTAACTGAATCAGATGGATACAACTCGTTATCTGTGATATAACAGATAACACGGCCTCGATATTCAACCCGATACCCCAAACAATTACCGGGATGCATCAGCAACATGGTATGCACGGTGGGGCCGTAGTTGAATGAAACCGTCCCCTCGGTAATATCGCGGAAATAGACCCTAGCCCCGAATTCCTTGATTTTGATTGGAAAATAGACACCGTCCATCTGGGCTGAAATGATTTCCCGAGTACTTAAATGGCCATGCGGCGTGCCAAAAATCTCAAACTCGTTGCCTTGCATATACAGGGGGACAAAAAAAGGCAGGCCGTTGATGTGATCCCAGTGGGGATGGGAAACAAACAACTTGGCTTCCATGGGAAACCGCCGTTGCTGCATCAGGTGGTCAGAAAAAACTTTAAGTCCGGTCCCGGCATCGAAAATAAAAGCAGGCCCCTTTGAAAACTGCAACGAAATGCAGTTGGTATTACCACCATATCGAACTGAATCAGCCCCAGATCGTGGCAGCGTACCACGCACCCCCCAAAAAGTCAACTCAATGGGATCCTGGAAGATCCGGTGGAGCTCCTGTACGAATTGATCCGGTCGAATGGGCTTGACAAAATAACCATCTGCCCCTAAATCGATGGCACGCTTGCGATCAAATTCGTAAGGCTTAGCGGAGACAATGATAATTTTAGTATTGTTATACCTTGCTTGGCTACGCAGCTCACGACACAAACCAAGCCCCAATTGCCCGTGCAGCATGATGTCCAACAGGATACAGTCGGGGCTATCGGTCTCGATTTCCTTGGTGAGGAGCGGATCACCATCGGTGTAACAACGGACGCGATGCCCGGCCTGTTGCAACAACCCACCGACCAGATCTTTGAATTCACTATCATCATCGACTACAAAAACCAGTTTACTGTCCATCAATCATCCATTTCTACATCGTGAAATGTTGTTTATAACGACGATAGGATTCCAACACCTTGACAACGTACTGCTGGGTTTCCTGGTAGGGTGGAATTTGATAACCATACTTACGGACACTCTCCTCCCCGGCATTATAGGCCGCCAAAGAAAGGATCAGATCGTGCTTGAATAACTGCATCAGATAGCTCAGGTGCTGCGTGCCGGCAAAAATATTAGCCTCTGGGTTATGCCGATCTGTTACACCATAGCGCAATGCCGTGGCCGGCATCAGTTGCATCAGCCCAGCAGCACCCTTGTGAGACACCACGGATGGATTAAAGTTAGACTCTACTTCAATCACCGCATGCAGCAGCGCCGCATCAACACCATACCGTTGGGCTGCCTGGGCAATGGTATCACGAAATTGCGGTGGTGACGACAACGACGGCCGCCAAAGACGCTGGACCATCTCTGGCCGTAATGTTACTGTAGTTGCCGGCAGCGCCGCACGGCTAGGCAGAGCGTCTGGCCGCGACAGGGCACTACGAACGACTCTTCTGTAACGACTATCCTGGTAACGATCGGTCAAGTGGATCACACCACGCGCATCAACAAAGCCGTAAATGTCCGCCAGCGGCTGACGCACGCCACCAAGCGACACCAATAGACCGATGGACCATGCTAGCACAACCACCCGGCTAACCAATTAGATATCCCTTTTCCGATGTCCAGTTCCACACCCCTCCCCCTGCCCTCTCCCACGAGGGGAGAGGGTGAAGCAGGAGAGGGAATTTTATACCTATACAACACACTTGCCAACGTTATCAAGCAAGAAATGGACAGAAATTACGGATTGGTGGCGAGCCAGCGCTGTGCTTCCGCAACCGTTATATTTTTACGTTGGGCATAATCCTCTAGCTGATCGGATCCGATAGGACCGACGCGAAAATAGCGCGCTTGCGGATGGGCAAAATAGTAACCACATACCGATGCAGCCGGATACATAGCGCGGCTCTCGGTGAGCCCAACACCGGTATGGTGTTGGGCCGATAATAGATCAAAAATCAGATCTTTTTCAGTGTGATCAGGACAAGCCGGATAGCCGGGTGCTGGCCGGATGCCCTGATAACGTTCACGAACTACCTCTTCCTGGCTCAGTTGCTCGGCTGGCGCATAGCCCCAAAACTGTTGCCGCACCCGTTGGTGCAGATGTTCAGCAAATGCCTCCGCCAACCGATCCGCCAAAGCCTTAAACAGAATCGCTTGGTAATCGTCGTGCTCCCGATCACACTCAGCCAATAGCTGCTCCAAGCCATCCCCCGCCGTGACCACAAACAAACCCAGATGATCACCGCAAGAACTTTCTGGTGGTGCGATCCAGTCGGCAAGGGCGCGACATGGTTGACCGGAGGCGACATCTTGCTGTCTGAGGGTATGAACGGTCCCTAATTTTTCTTGGCACGAAGCATCCGCAAACAGGGCGATATCCTCGTCACCTTGGCGCTGAGCCACGACGATACGAAAAACGGCATGGGCCCGTAGACGCCGCGTCGCCACCAACTGCTGCAACTGCTTTTGGGCATCGTCAAATAACTTACGTGCCTCGGCGCCATGTTTCGCGTCATCCAGTAGAGCCGGAAACCGTCCCGGGATCCCCCAGGTGTGAAAAAATGGCGTCCAATCGATCCACGGTACCAAGTCGCTGAGGGGATAATTGTTCAGCACCTGCAATCCCAAAAAACGGGGAGCTGGCGGCGGCGGACTCGTCAACCATTCTGGTACCGCTGCACGCAACCGTGCTTGTGCCAACGGCAGTAACACCGCATGAGACTGACGGCGCTGGTAATCATCGGCGAGACGCCGGTAACTCTCCCTGAGTTCCGCTAGGAAGTGATCGCGCCGATCCTCACTCAATAGCGCCGACACGACACCAACACAACGCGAGGCATCTTTAACGTGCACCACAGCACCACGATAACGTGGCGCGATTTTAATAGCCGTATGCAGGGCAGAAGTGGTGGCACCACCGATGAGCAATGGCCGGGACCACTGACGTTGTTCCATAGCGCTGGCGATCTCGACCATCTGCTCCAAAGAAGGGGTGATCAGCCCGGACAGACCGATCATATCGACCTGAAGCGCTTCGGCTTGACGCAAAATTTCTTCCGCAGGCACCATGACCCCTAAGTCAGTCACTTGGTAATTGTTACATTGCAACACCACCTTAACGATATTTTTACCAATATCATGGACATCTCCTTTTACGGTAGCCAGCAAAATATGAGCCTTGCTGCGCTGTTCCGACTGGCGCTCCTGCTCAATAAATGGGGTCAGATAAGCAACCGCTTTTTTCATCACCCGGGCACTTTTAAACACTTGGGGGTAGAAACATCTTGCCCGCCCCAAAGAGATCCCCGACCTGATTGATGCCAT
>JADGCM010000233.1 GCA_015228995.1 Magnetococcales bacterium | reverse complement strand
GATTGGGTGATGGAGCGGAAGTGCTGCTCACTACGCTCCAGCTCGCGCAGGATATGGGTGCGTTCCTGTTCCAAGCGGCGCGTATCAATCAGCATCCAAGCGCGCTGCCGCAGCACCGACCAATGAATAGGCTTGGTAATGTACTCCTCAGCACCGGATTGAAAAGCACGATCTACCGAGGCGTCATCCTCCAATGCCGTCACCATGATTACCGGAGTAGCCAAGCCATGGTGGTCACTCTGTTTGATAATGCGACAGGCGGTGAACCCATCCAAAACGGGCATCAGGGCATCCATGAGAATCAATTCAGGTCGGCGCTGCTGAAACAAAGCCACCGCCTGCTGGCCGTTTTCTGCCTCAATGGTATCAAAACCCTGTTGCTGCAAAAAACGACTTAACACGTCACGCATGAAGTCGTGATCGTCTGCCACCAAAATGAGTGGCCTGTCATCACCCGATGCGACCATGAAGAGCCTCGTGCAGTAACGCCACTTCTTGGTCTAGTTCAGCCAAGCGTTCGGGGGTAAAACAGCCACCATCCCCCTGTCCGACCAACTGTTCCAACGTCGCCGCCAACTGACCCAGCCGCTCCGCTCCGATGGTACGACTGCTGCTCTTGAGTCGATGACTCGCATGCAGCAGCGCCTCAGTCTGGCCACCCGGAGCAGCGTTGGCGTGGATCAGAGCCTGCTGCTTGACCAAATCTAGTAGGAAGCGCTCAATAAACGGTCCCGGCTCCATACCTAGGTCGTCGGTCAACTGGAGCAGTCGCTGCTCATTGAGGACAGCGGCCAGCTTACACCTCCGCCTCAGCGACGGGGCGCTGACTCAAGACACCCTCCACCGCCGACAGCAGCTCGTGTTTCAACACCGGCTTACGCAGTGTCTTGATCGCACCATTGGCAGTGGCAGCCTCCAAACCAAATTCAGGATGAAAACCGAGATGACCACCCGTGATGGCGATGATCGGAACCTCTGGTGCCTCATCCCGTAGCTCACGAATCAGCGTCAGACCATCTTTCTCTGGCATGATCAGGTCGGCAATGACCAAGTCAATGGCCTGATCGCCCTGCCGTGAGGAACGAAACTGTTCCAGGCCATGCTGGCCATTATAGGCCGTTATCACCCGATAGCCTGCCCGCTCCAAAATTTGCCGCATCACATCGCGAAAAGAGTCGTTATCGTCAATCACCAGTACCGTTTTCATGGCCTATCGTTTCCCTCTGTCCAAAACTGTTTTCTCATTAGATCTCACTTGACCAAACTCTCCGTTAAATCATGCCAACCAGCACGGCGGAAAAAAGGCTGGTAAGTACGCCGTCCATAACGGATGTCTGGTGGCGTGTACCAGGGGCAATTCGGCAGACAACGGAACGATACCCAGTTGTTCTCATTGGCATAATCGAGACACGCTACATAGCGCTCACAGGTGTCGTCTCTGGCCTCGTCGGCCTCATCACAAGTCAGTAAACGATTCATCGGTTGAATACGAATGCCTGCCGGCAACGGGTTAGATGGTTGTGTCATGGTCGATCTACACCTTAAAGATTGTTAATCACGAGCTGTTGTGGATGATATACACGCTTGCACAGGGCCTGCTCGCACGGGATGTTCCATGGCCACTAGATAGAGTTGGTCAAGCAGGTCAAATAACCGGTCTTTAACCTCAGCAAATTGATCCATCATCGCTGTCGCCTGCTGCATTTCTCCTACAGATACCAGACGGATTGTCTCACGGGCAATGTCATGCACCATACCGTGAACATGGCCCAATTGGCCAAACAGGGGCAAGTCACCAAACTGCTGCTGGCCGTCGCTGTCATACCAAAGGCCGAAGGCACAGTGGTGCGCATCTACCACCTCATCGGGTTGCATCGCCAGACGACCACGAATGACATTTTCCATCCGTCCCAACCACTTCAAGTGGGCACTTTTGACGGCAGCAATATCAAATGGTTCCTGACCAATATCCTGCAGCTGGATCGACTGATGCAGACGATTACCCGGCCCTTGAGCCGTATCGATAAGGAGAGAAATGTGATGAATCGCGCCATCAATCAGGGTGATATTATGGAAAATATGCTGCAGCTGCTCGTCGGCCTCATGGATGGAGTTCCCCATTTGCTGGGCCGCTTCGGCAACCGCCTGAGCGATCTGGCTAACCTCCTGGTTGCGTTGCGCCAAATCAGCAGAGGTGCGGGCAATATCACTGGCAGAAGCAGCAATTTCATCGGTGCCCGATGAAACCATTAAGGCCGATTCAGCGACATGGCTGGCGGTCTGACTCAACTCGTGGATACTCGCGGTCACAGCGTTGGTAGCAGCGACGACATGGTTGACTGAGGTGGCAATACGCTGGAGAGCGGTGCTTTGATCATCTACCGCATAAGCGATGTTACGGTTACCATTGCTGATACTCCTGATGGCTAAATTGACCTGCTTGGTCGCCACTGCCGTGGTACTAATTTGGCCTTGGATCTCGTGGACACGTTCCGAGATCATCCGCGTCGCATCCTTGGTTTGTTTGGCGAGGTCTTTGATCTCGCTGGCCACAATAGCAAAACCACGCCCGGTTTCACCGGCACCCGCAGCCTCAAT
>JADGCM010000018.1 GCA_015228995.1 Magnetococcales bacterium | reverse complement strand
TGTAAATCAAATTTGTATGTAAGTAGAGCGACCTGACAAAAATGCCTGCGATTCGCCTTAGTGACATTGTACCGTTCCAACCGGAACAAATTTACCAGTTAGTGGCGGATGTACGACGTTACCCAGAGTTTTTGCCTTGGTGCACCCAGGCACGGGTGTCTAATGAGCAGGCATCCCAATTTACGGCAGAAATGGTGGTAAATTTTAAGGGTTTTCGAGAGAGCTTTCGTACCATTGACCGCTTGTATCCTCACAGCCGTATTGAGGTTCGGCTTCACTCGGGCCCTTTCGAGAAATTGGAGAACGAGTGGCGGTTTACCTCGGTTCAGGGTGGTACACGGGTTGATTTTTTTATTGATTTTCAGTTCAAGAGTCGCTTGCTGAATATGACGTTGGGACCGGTATTTGCCCACGCGTCGCAGACCATGCTGGAAGCGTTTCGTAAGCGGGCTTTTGTTGTTTATGCCCCTACTAGAGGTCAAATCTGATGGCGATTCAAAAGGCCGTTGCCGTGGTGCCCTATTCGCAACAACAGATGTTTGACTTGGTCGTCAATATGGACGACTATCCGCTGTTTTTGCCTTGGTGTGTCAAAGCGCGCAAGTTCGATGTCGCCGCCACCCAGTTTATGGCGGAAATGACGGTTTCTTTTAAGGGGGTGCGGGAGGTTTTTCAAACAGTTGACCGTGTTTGGCCTCCGGAGCGCATCCAAATTAGTCTCCACAAAGGGCCTTTTGAGCATTTGGAAAACGAATGGCGCTTTGTTGCCGTCGAAGCGGGCACTAGAATCGATTTCATCATCGATTTTCGTTTCAAAAAGCGGCTGCTTGATCTGACTCTTGGTCCCTTTTTCGGGGCGGCGACCCAGAAAATGGTTGAGGCGTTTCAAAAACGTGCCGAGGCCATTTACAACGCGCCCTATAGCGCTTCTCCTCATGGATCATAATTAAAGGAAGTAGATGTTGCCATGATTAAAACCGTGTTGTCAGTCGCTCTGGCGGTATTTTCGCTGCTTGCCTGGTATCCCGTTGTGGTAGATGCTGCGGAAACGGACGTTCCGGTGGCCCGTGTCGGTGACTGGGTGGTTTCCGGTGCCAAGCTTGACCAAGCTTTACAAGGTCCGTTTTATGATCTGGAACGCCGGCGTTATGATCTACGCATGACAAAAATTCAGGAGATGGTTGCCGAGCAGTTGCTTAAACTGGAGGCGGCTGCCCGCAAAATCTCCATGGAGCAATTAGAAGCTGAGATCAACGCCAAGGCAGAAAAACCTACCGATCAGCAGTTAGACGAATTTATCGCCAAAAATAGCCAGCGGTTGCCGAAGGATGACCCGCAGTTGCGCGATAAATTGCGCGAGTTTATGGCCGAACGGGCGCGGGAGCAGGCTCGCATCAAATTTATCGCTGATTTGGCACAGAAGTATAAGGCGGAGATTTTAATCACAGCGCCCCAAGCGCCGCGATTCACGGTTCAGGGAGCGGTGACGCCTACCAAGGGCCCATCTGATGCAAAAGTAACCATCTTTGAATTCTCCGATTTTCAGTGTTCTTACTGTCGCCGTGTTCAGGACACTTTGAGGCAGTTGGATAAGCTATACGCCGGTAAGGTACGTATTATCTTTCGCCATTACCCGCTTTCGTTCCACCCCCAGGCGGCCAAGGCTGCTGAAGCGGCGCAGTGCGCTGACGAGCAGGGACGGTTTTGGGCCTACCATGACGCGCTTTTTGCGTCCGACATGTTGGATCCGGCCACACTCAAAAAGTTGGCTGAGACTGTTGGCAGCATGGATGTGGCCCGCTTTGATCAGTGTCTGAACGAGGGACGCCATAAGGCCAGGGTTATTGCCGATGTCGCTGAGGGAGAGCGGTTGGGCGTTAGCGGTACGCCAACTTTTTTTGTCAATGGCATCAAACTGGTGGGAGCTGTCCCGCTTGAGGAGATTCGTGAGGTTATCGACGCCGAGTTAAAACGTTGACTGTTGTGGTTCGTTGTTGACGCGAGCCGTTGCCTTTTTACCATACCAGGAGGACAGAAAATCAATGTCTATGGTTGATCAGCATGAAGAAAATCGCCGTGACTTTTTGATCATGGCAACCAGCGCTGTGGGCGCCGTAGGGGTGGCCGGTGCTGCTTGGCCCTTTATCCGTTCGTGGAGTCCCTCTGCCGATGTGTTGGCTCAAGCCACCACTGAGGTCGATTTAAGCTCCATTCAGGCCGGACAAATGGTGACCGTGCCATGGCAGGGAAAGCCAGTTTTTATTCTGCACCGCACCACACAACAGATCGAAGCTGCCCGTAAGGATGACGGGGACGCTTCCATGCGTGACCCAGAGAAGGATGCTGAGAGGGCCAAGAAAGCGGAGTGGTTGGTGTTGCTGGCCTCCTGCACCCATCTTGGTTGTGTTCCGCAGCCGATCGGTACCGGTGAATATGGTGGTTTTCTCTGCCCTTGCCATGGGACACACTACGACACCTCTGGTCGTGTACGTAAAGGGCCAGCTCCTAAAAATCTGGCGGTACCCCACCATGAATTCAAGAATGATAAGACGTTGGTGATCGGCAAAGCGTTGGCCTGATCTCGTCCATCGTAAATAAGGAGGATTTCCTGTGTTTAAATCGATCATGGCATGGGTCGATGAACGTCTGCCCATTACCGAGGTAATCAAGAGTCAGGCTATCGAATACCCAACGCCGAAAAATCTCAATTACTGGTGGAACTTTGGTTCCTTAGCGCTTATGGTGTTAATTATTCAGCTGGTGAGTGGCATCTTTTTGGCCATGCACTATAAGCCCGATGCCAAATTGGCCTTTGATGCCGTTGAACATATCATGAGGGATGTCAATTGGGGCTGGTTGTTGCGTTACATGCACGCCACCGGGGCCACATTCTTTTTCATCGCTGTGTACATTCATATATTGCGTGGTATGTACTACGGGTCGCATCGTAGCCCACGCGAAATCCTCTGGTGGATTGGGGTTATCATATTCTTTCTGTTAATGGCCACCGCCTTTATGGGTTATGTATTGCCGTGGGGCCAGATGTCTTTCTGGGGTGCAGCAGTGATCACCAATCTGATGAGTGCCATCCCCGTTATCGGTGAAGATTTGGTTGTCTGGGTCTGGGGTGGTTTTTCGGTCGGCGACCCAACACTCAATCGCTTCTTTGCACTGCACTTCCTGTTGCCTTTTGTTGTTATCGGCGCTGTTGGTGTTCATGTTTGGGCGTTGCATGCTGTTCATTCAAATAATCCGGAAGGAATTGACCTGGAACACAAGGACACCATTCCGTTTCACCCCTATTATACCATCAAGGATCTCTATGGGATGGGGGTGTTCCTGATTCTATTCTGTGTGTTTGTCTTCTTCGCCCCCAATTTCTTCCTTGAGCCGGACAATTATATCCAGGCTGACCCAATGA
This sequence comes from Magnetococcales bacterium, assembly GCA_015228995.1. GTDB lineage: Bacteria > Pseudomonadota > Magnetococcia > Magnetococcales > JADGCH01 > JADGCH01. The sequence continues at coordinate 14,674 of JADGCM010000018.1, read as the reverse complement.
AGACACCGGCCCATATCGTTCCAGAGTGGTATTTCCTGCCTTTTTATGCCATCTTGCGCTCCATCGATTTTTTGGGGCAGATGAGTAAATTAGTGGGTGTGATCGCCATGGGAGCTGCCATTGCCATCCTGTTCGTGCTACCATTTCTGGATCGGTCACCGGTACGTTCTTTTCGCTATCGTCCGATTTCCAGCAAGTTATTCTGGATCTTTGTCGTTGACTGCTTTGTGTTGGGGTGGGTTGGCTATAATCCCGCCGATGCTGTCGTGCTTGGCAGCTTGCCGATTGTCTATGTTGGTCGCGCCGCCACCGCAGTTTATTTTAGCTATTTCTTTTTGCTGTGGTTTATCACGGTCTTCAAGATCGAGAGACCACTCCCTGTGCCCAAAAGCCTGTAGGAAAAAAGGAGAGCGTACGATGAAATTGTTAAGGATCATACAGGCTGCCTTGTGTGTGTTGCTGTTGTTGCCATTTTCGGTGGGTGTTTCGTTGGCGTCGTCTGGTGGGCCGGCATTGCCACAACAAAGTTGGGGGTTTCACGGTCCGTTTGGACAGTTTGATACGGCGGCTTTGAAACGGGGCGCCCAGGTGGTGGTTGAAGTCTGCCTAGCTTGCCACTCATTGAAATACATCAAATTCGATCAATTGAAGCAAGTTGGTTTTACCGAGATGGAAGTCAACGCCCTAGCCTCAACAGCGGGCAAAAATCGTAAAGATGCGCTGTTATCTGCAATGGATGCCGACGCCGCCAAGGAGTCGTTTGGCATTGTTCCGCCAGATTTGTCTCTCATGACCAAGGCGCGCAAGGGTTACGAAAATTATCTCTATGGTATCCTGACGGGCTATCTGAAGGATGAGGATAAGGCAGCCGTTGACCGTGCGTTGGAGGATGACACCGTTTCGGATGCCGAGGTTAAAGAGCTGGCGATGTTGCTATCGATGGATCCGCATCATCCCGATAAAATCCGTGAGGTAGCGCGGCGCATCAAGAGTGGGGATAACTTTAACAAGTTTTTCCCGGGTAATTTTTTCGCCATGCCTGCGCCTTTGGCAGCGGATGGTCAGGTCACTTATCGTGACGGTACCCATGGTTCTATTGCCCAGATGTCACACGATGCAGTGACTTTTTTGGCTTGGGCGGCCGAGCCGACTATGGCAGACCGTAAATCAGCTGGAATTAAGGTTATTCTCTATCTGATCGTTCTGACCGTGATGCTCTACGCTGTCAAGCGGCGTATCTGGGCTCGTATTCACCATTAAAGTTCTTCGGTCTTCCCCCTCTTCCACATGCGGAGAGAGGGGGAAGCGTGAAGCAGCCTCTTCACCTCTTCAGAGTGAGGGGAAAACAAAGGCTCTGTCCCATCGGGAGCTTATTACGTGATCATCCATGTTGCAGTGTTTCAGATAACACACGGCGATAAGTGTTTTGATGTACTCTACAAGGATAATTCCGAAAAAAGTGTTATATCTGATGAAATACTAAATGGGGTGGCGTACCCAATTATTCCTTTTATGAGCCATGTTAAAACAATCGTTGATATTGGCGCCAATATTGGTGGTGCCGCAATTTATTTTCATATTAATTATCCAGATGCGAGTATATATTCATTTGAGCCGGATCCAGACTCCTTCTTTATCCTTAGAAAGAACATAGAATCCGTAACAAATGCCCATGCGTACGATGTATGTTGTTCAAACCATGATGGTGATGTTGAGTTTTACAGATGCAAAGGAATATCAGCGGTAGGTTCTGTTACGAATCTATTCACTAATAATGTGCCTGGTCAGGTTGAGGTCTTTAAAGTACGGGCAAGGGACACTGCGACAATGTTCACGAGTATAGGCATTCCATACGAAATTGATATTTTGAAAGTGGATACGGAAGGCAGTGAGTTGCCTATTTTTACCTCGCTTTTATCGGCTGGATTCAGAGCGAGGCTGATCTACACCGAGTATCATTCAAAAGACGACTGCAAAAAAATAAACGATATCCTTTCTCCAACACATGTACTATGGAAGGCCAATCCACCTAAATTGGTCGACCAGAGCGTTGGGGAAGTGGTCTATATTGATCGCCAATTTATTCTTGATTCGATTGCCCATAGCGGTTCACACTAGTCTTTTATTAGAGTTACAATAATGTCACAATCTGAACCAGCCAAAAACATCCCGTTAAGTGAGCGGGTCATTTTTGCTCTCGATGTGGATACACCGGAGCGGGCGCGTCAATGGGTTGAACGGTTAGAGGATCATGTCCACTTTTACAAAGTAGGCTTGCAGCTGTTTTTAACGGGTGGCTTTCCCGTTGTTGACTGGATCATGCAACGTGGTCACAAGGTGATGGTCGACTTAAAATTTTTCGATGTTCCCGAGACCGTCAAGTTGGCCGTAGAGCAAGTCGCACGTCGTGGCGCCACTTTTGCCACCGTCCATGGCAACGATGCCATTGTACGGGCTGCTGTGGGTGCTCGGGGCAATGTGAAAATTCTGGCTGTTACGGTTTTAACCAGTTTTGATGAATCCGATCTGCTGGCCATGGGGCTCAACTGTACCGTAGAAGAGTTGGTATTGCGGCGAGCGCGCAAGGCTTTGGAGTTGGATTGTGACGGTATTGTCTGTTCTGGCCTTGAGGCGAGCAAATTGCGTAGCCATATCGGCCATCAGTTCTTGATTGTTACCCCAGGTATTCGCCCGGGGCAAAACATTGAGATCGCTATGGATGACCAAAAACGCATCATGACCGCTTATGCTGCTTTTCGTAACGGTGCCGATCATGTCGTGGTCGGTCGTCCAATTAGCCGCGCTGAAGATCCAATTGCTGTGATCAAAACGATTCGGCGAGAGATTCGATTGGCTATACCGACACTATAACAAAAACGGGGGTCATGATGCCTGCTTTGACAATTGACGAGGCTGTTGATTACGCTTGTCAGCAGTTGCGCTGTGGGAAAATTTCGGCTGCGCGTGATTCACTGAAAATGGTTCTATCTCATGCAGATCATCCTGATGCAAAGCGTTTACTGTCGCAAACGGAACCGTTGTTGCCGTTGGAGCGGGTTCTTGATGTGTTGCTCCACTTGATTATACAAAGCAACGATAATGATTTGATTTCCAATGGGATAGCCGGTCAGCGTTGGTATCGTGATATCCTTACCGATGAACGTTATGCCGATCCACGTCGACTAGAACGGTTTGGTGCCAAATTCTATTCCCAGAACGATGAGGATGGTATTATCGCCGAAATTTTTCGTCGTATTGGTACAACAAATCGCACCTTTCTTGAGTTTGGTGTTGAGAAAGGCTTGGAAAATAATACGCTACTTTTAACATATCAAGACTGGAGGGGGGTTTGGATGGATGGCAGCGAACAAAACGTTGCTTTCATCGAACAGAAGTTTGCCCCCCTGATTCAGCAACAGCGGCTTCGTGTCGCTCGGCAATGGATATGTGCTGAAACTATTAATGACGTCATCGGGCAGTTTAGTTTACCAAAAGATATTGATCTAATTAGTATTGATATTGACGGTAATGACTATTATATATTTGAAAGTATTGAATGTATTCGGCCACGTGTATGCGTAATTGAATATAATAGCAAACTACCTCCACCTATTATGGCTGTGATACGTTATAACCCAGAGTTTAGCGATGGACTGCGTAGTGATTATTTTGGTTGTTCATTGGCGGCGTTAACAAGAATGGCAAATCGGAAGGGGTACCAATTGGTTGGCTGTAATATAACTGGTTGTAATGCTTTCTTTGTTCGTACTGATCTCTGCGATGATTGGTTTTACACGCCCGCTACGGCGGAAGCACTTTACCAACCACCACGGAATGAACTTGCGGGTGTTTTCCGCGTCGGCGTCGGTGCTCAGCCTGGTTATGGCCATTGGGAAATTGGCTGACTCGTGGTCGGACCCCCTGACTGTTACCGCGCTCAATGAGCGCATTCGTGAGACGCTGGAGCAGTCGTTCCCGTACGTAAAGGTCCAGGGCGAGGTGGTGTCGATACGGCAGCCAGCCTCGGGCCATATTTACCTAACGTTAATCGATGCCACGTCACAAATTCGGGCCGTGGTCTGGCGTACCACGGTACGTCGCTTGACCACCCCTCTGGTGGAAGGGCATCGCTTCTTAATTACTGGTCATGTTGACGCGTATCCACCCAGGGGAGAGTATCAGCTCGTCATAGAGGGAGTGCAGGCCGTTGGCGCTGGCCTGGAACGGGAGCGGCTGCTCCAGCTGCACGCTCGTATCAGTGCTGAGGGTCTGTTTGATGGGGCGCGCAAGCGGCCGCTGCCCCTGTTACCAGCAACGATTGGCGTTGTGACCTCCGCCAGCGGTGCTGCATTACAAGATATCATCAAGGTACTCAAGGAGCGTTGCGCGGGGGTTTGTTTACTGCTGGCGCCGGCCACCGTACAAGGGGCACAAGCGCCGCTGGCTATTGCCGCCGCTTTGCACCAACTTAACCAAGATGGCCGCGCTGAGGTCATTCTCTGTGGTCGCGGTGGTGGTTCGGCCGATGACCTCTCTGCTTTCAACAGCGAGGAAGTGGTGCGCGCCATAGCCACATCGGCCATACCGGTGATTAGCGCTGTTGGCCATGAGATCGACCTAACGTTAGCCGATTTAGTAGCCGATCAACGAGCCGCCACTCCGTCCGCCGCTGCTGAAATGGCTATGGCCGACAGCAACAGCTTGGCGTTGCAACTGGCTGGCCTGCGCCACCGTCTGCAACGATCTATACAGTCGCTCTGTCGTCACAATCGCCAGATCCTAACCAGCCAGCAGTTGCGCTTGCGGCATCCACGACAGCTGATTGATCATCATCGCCGCCGCTGTGACGAGTTGTTGGAGCGGTTGATGAACGCCCGGTCCATCCCCCAGCAGAAACGTCACTATCTCATATCGCTACAACAGCGCCTGATGGCCTTAGCACCGCAGGCTATTCTCCGACGCGGCTATGCCATTGTTACCACCGAGGATGGCAATCTCGTCCGCCACAGCGATCAAATAGGGGTTGGCACCTCCCTTCATGTCGCCTTGGCACAAGCAGCGCTGCGCGTTGTGGTTACCGAAGTGGTGGAGAAGGCTGCTTCATACTCCCCCTCTCCCCCTGTGGGAGAGGGGGTCGGGGGGTGAGGGGACTTGAGCAAAAGTCACCCCGCTTAGGAAACCGTGTGGCAAGACGCTACCACGTGTCGCACGTTGCGACAGCCACGCTGTTAAATCGGTAAACTGCTTGGTGCGCCGACCTGAATCAAGCGTTACACCGACGTTGGGGTCGATAATGGTGACATCCGTGAGCGTTTCCGTTGGCAACAATCGCTGGATCCGAACCCCTTTGCCCCTGGGGAGTAACGGGAATTCCTCCAAACGACAGACCAACAAATAACGACCTGAGCAGATAGAGGCTATCCACGCGCCGCTGATAGGCTGAATACGCAAGATATGGTCTCCTGGTTTGAACAGAAAGACCTGCCTGCCCTTGCGTTGGGTGGCGGTCAAGTCGCTGCCACGAATACGAAATCCTTGCGCCAGTTGCGTCGCGACAAAGTACTCCCGATCTATATCAACCGCACCGACCCAATCGACCTCATCGCCTTCATCCATATCGAAGACGGCGTTAAGCGGATCTCCGACCCCCTGACCTGCCGGAAGCCGATCTGCCAGAATGGAAAACAATTTGCCGGTCGCGGTTACAAAGGAGACCAGATCGGTCGAATAGAGTGGCGTTGCCCAACGTAATCCATCCTCACGCTTAAAGCGTAGTTTATCCAAGACAACGTCATGGCCTTTCATAGTCCTGATCCAACCTTTTGCCGACAGAATAACGGTGATCGGTTCGCGTTGGAGCAGCTCTTCCGGTTTTAATACCACCTGTTCCGGTGCCCCAGCCAACTCGGTGCGGCGGTTATCAGAAAATTCAGTCCGGGTCGTGATTAATTCAGCTCGAACCTGCTGCCACATCACTGATTCATCTGCCAATAATGCCGTCAGCAAATCCGCACGGGCCTCTTTTTCCGCGATCTCTTGACGGATCAGATGCTCTTCCAGACGACGCAACGCCCGCAAGCGTAGATTGAGAATAGCCTCAGTCTGAACAGCATCCAGATGAAAGTGCCGCATTAAAATCGGAGCGGGTTCATCTTCGTTGCGGATAATGGCAATCACCTCATCAATATTAATGTGCACCAACAGGTAGGCATTCAACAAATGGAGCCGTTCACGGATGCGGCTCAGTTCAAAGCGGGCCCGGCGGCTGTGCACAACAAAGCGGTGGTCTAACCAAGCCTGCAACAATGACTTGATATCGAGGACATCAGGACGTCGGCCAGCAGTAATGACGTTGAGGTTGACCGCCACTCTGATCTCAAGATCGGTATGGCGGTAGAGGTAAGCCATGATCTTATCCTCTTCCAAGGTACGTGCACGCGGTTCAATCACAACACGAATGAGACTATCTGATTCATCCCGTACATCGGCCAACAAAGTGTTCTGTTTGCCAACAATCAAGGCCGCAATTTGCTCAATAAGACGACTTTTGTTGACCTGATAAGGAATTTCGGTAATGACTAGTTGCCAACCACCACGCCCAAGAGACTCTTTATGCCAACGACAACGCAGGCGCAACGTCCCCCTTCCGCTGCGGTAAGTCGCCAACATCTCCTGTCGATCGGACACCAGCACCCCACCAGTGGGAAAATCTGGACCTGGCATCTGCTCTAACAGCTGCTCAATGGTGCTGTCCGGCTGGTCAATCAGCAACAGGCAGGCAGCGATAATCTCAGTTAGATTATGCGGGGGAATAGAAGTGGACATGCCAACAGCGATTCCCGAAGAGCCATTGGCTAGTAGATTAGGGAACCGAGACGGTAATACAGTCGGTTCCTGCTGCGATCCGTCGTAAGTAGGCAAAAAGTCGACCGTGTCTTGATCAAGATCTTCCAACAATGCCCAAGCCACCTTGGTCAATCGCGCCTCTGTGTAGCGCATGGCAGCGGCACGATCCCCATCAATGTTGCCAAAATTGCCCTGGCCGGCAATCAATGGGTAACGCACGGCAAAGTCCTGCGTCAGACGCACCATGGCATCGTAGGCGGCTTGGTCTCCATGGGGGTGAAATTTGCCGATCACATCCCCCACCACACGCGCTGACTTCTTGAAACCGCTACCGGGATCAAGACGCAGGGCACGCATGGCAAACAGGATGCGGCGATGGACTGGCTTCAGACCATCGCGCACATCGGGGAGGGATCGACTGATGATCGTCGACAGCGCATAAGCTAGATAGCGGCTTTCCAACTCCAACCGAATCGGGACAGAGTCAATCTGTTCATCGGTCTCTATCCCGACCGCCAGATCAGGTGGCACCATTTACGAGTTGCCAGTAATTGAACCGGACCATAACGACAAAGGTTGTTGTTTAACATCACTGACCGTAGCAAAGGCAACTTCCATCGAAACGGCGTTGAACGACAGCGACTTCTTGCTCTTGTCGGAGATAATCGACAAATTCAGTGCACTGGAAAGGGCACTGACATTACCAGCGATATCGGTCTGGAAGGCGCGGATGCTATGCGTGCCAATGGCCTGGGCCAGATCAGATGAACGCCACCGACTATCACTACCCACCACCAGACCAGTTGCCCACGCCTTCTCATTGGAGTCCTGTTTGTCGTTTCTGTTCTTATCGATAAACAATGTCACCGTGGCCCCAGGTTCACCACTGCCACTAATATGCAGTGACGTTGTTTTGCTGGTGATATTGTCACTGTTGCTAGTGCCATTATCATCGTCAGCATCCAGATCCAAGGACAACGGGGCGCTCGGTACCGTCGTGTCTACCGTGATAAACAGCGGCTCGGAAGCAGCAGGACTGACCACAGCACCACTCTTCTGCACCGCCCGAATGGTATGAGTGCCGGCAGCAAGGGTAATATCTTTACTCCACAGCCCGGTGGCAGCCGTAACACCAACAGTCCCGAGTAGCTCACCATTATCCAGCTGGCCATTATTGTCCTTATCGTTGAATAAGGTCACCACCGCCCCTTTTGAGCCAGACTTACCGCTGATGGTTAAATCTTTGGTGTTTTTGGTGATATTATCGCTACTTGATTTGCCGACATCATCGGTAGCAGCCAGATCCAACCCGGCCAAAACAGGCAATACTGGGGTCGTGACCACAATACTCAGGGGGGCACTGGCAATACCATCCACCTTACCGGCAACCCCTTTTTGGATCGCTTTGATGGCATGGGTACCAACCGCCAGCTTAATATCGCTGCTCCATGTTGTGCCGGTAACATTGGTTGTTGACAGCGCTTCGCCGCTGTCAACAACGCTGTTGCCATTTTTATCGTCAAACAGTACCAGTTTAGCCCCTTTGACACCACTGCTACCACTAATAGTTAAACCACTGGTATTACTGGTAATATTGTCACTATTGGAGACACCATTATCATCAGCAGCCGCCAAATCAAGCGCCGTCGGTGCTGCCAGCGTGTCTACCGTCACCACCACGCTCAGGGGGTCACTGGCAATACTATCCGCCTTACCCGCAACACCCTTTTGGATTGCTTTGATGGCATGGGTACCAACCGCCAGCTTGATGTCGCTACTCCAAGTCGTGCCGGTAATGTTGGTTGTTGACAGCGCTTCACCGCTGTCAACAACGCCGTTGCTGTTTTTGTCGTCAAACAGTACCAGCTTGGCCCCTTTGACACCGCTGCCACCACCAATGGTCAAACCACTGGTCAGACTGGTGATGTTATCGCTGTTAGAGGTACCGTTATCATCAGCAGCCGCCAAATCAAGCGCTGTTGGTGTTGCCACCGTATCCACCGTTACCACTACTGTGAGAGGAGGATTGGTCGCCACACCACTGCTGTTACCAGCAACATCACTTTGGATTGCCTTGATGGCGTGGGTACCCTTGGATAAACTAATATCTGCACTCCAGGTCGTGCTGGTGACCTTGGTGGTAGTCAAGGCCTCACCAGCGTCGACGATGCCATCGCCATCTTTGTCGTCAAACAACACCAACGTCGCCCCGACCTCACCAACACTACCGCTGATGGTCAGAGCACTGGTTTGGCTGGTAATATTATCGCTATTCGAAGCACCGTTATCATCACTCGCCGCTAAATCAAGAACCGTCGGCGGCATCGGCGCCACATCATCAATGGTAATAAACAGCGCCGACGAAACGGCCCCACGGTTGGAAGCCGCGTCAACCTGGACGGCCTTGAGGGCGTGGGTACCGGCCGACAAGTCGACATCCGCACTCCAGGACGCCGCCGTGACGTTGATGGTAGCCAACTCCGTCTGGTCATCAAGCAACAGCAACACGGCCCCTACCTCACCACCACTACCACTGATGGTCAGGGCAGTCGTCTCGCTGGTAATGTTGTCACTGGCCGAGGAACCATCATCATCACTGCTTGCTAGGTCAAGACCAGATGGCGCTGCCGGGGCAATATTGTCGATCACGATGCGCAGTGCTGATGAGGCGGCACTACGATTGCCCGCTAAATCGGTTTGGATCGCCTTGACGGTATGGCTACCCGTCGCCAAATTGACTTCGGTACTCCATATCGAACTGGTGACGTTGGCCGTTCCTAAAGACTCCCCACTGTCCAGACTGTCGTTGCTGTTCTTATCGTCGAACAACACCAACGCAACTGCGTCTTCTTCAACGTTGCCACTGATTGTCAACGCACTCGTCTGCCTAGTGATATTGTCACTACTGGAAAGGCCACCATCATCGCTCTCCGCTAGGTCAAGACCGGTCGGTGCCGCAGCTGCAACATCCACCATCAACGTCAGCGGATCGGATATCTGGCTATTTTTACCATCACTATTGATTTGGAACGCCTTGATGCTATACGTTCCAGCTGCCAGCTTGATATCGGTGCTCCACGCCGAATTCGCGACGCTGACCGTAGTCAACTTTTCGTTCGTATCCGGCACATTGTCATAGTTGCTGTCTTGGAACAACACCAGCGGCAGGCCACTTTTAGCGGTACCAGATAGCGTCAAAGCCGAAGTCTTATTAGTTACCCGATCCTTGTTGCTGCTACCCGTATCATCATCATCAGCTAGACCTGTGATGACCGGCGCTTCCACACGGCTGGTGTCTGTATCCGCTATACGGATGGTAAAGGTCTCCGACATAGCGCTGATATTGCCAGCAGCATCGGTCTGAAAAGCCAAGATATTGTGTCTACCCTCAGCAAGATTGATATCACCGCTCCAATAACCATCGCCGTTGACATCGCGGATGTCAATCAGCCTCTCGCTACTATCCATCTTGCCATTTTCATTTTTGTCGTCAAACAACGTGATCACGTTGCCCTGCTCGCCATTGCCACCGCTCATGGTCAAGCCACGCGACTGACTGGTGCGATTGTCGTTATTAACCTCGCCGTCGTCGTCGTCATCGTTCAGGTCAAGATCGACCGGAACGAGAGGTGAAACGGTATCGATTACTAACACCAACGCATCGGATGCCGCACTGATATTACCAGCTGAGTCACTTACAGCTGATCTAACAAACGTATACTGAGAATATTCATCGGGCATAACAGTGGCATCGATGCTCCAGCTGCCATTTGCTGCCACCGTGGCCGTTCCCAACAGATTGCCTTCATCAATGCTGTCGCTATCAGCGCTGGAGAGAAACAACAACGCTACCGTACCGCTGCTTCCGGAACCGGTAAAAGTCATACCAGTTGTATTGCGCGTTATACCATCACTCTTGGAGCTACCGCTGTCATCCTCCGAGGCCAACCTTGGGCTCTGTCTATTGGTCAATGTGGGTGCGGCGGTATCAACTACCACCGACAGTGCCGCCGTGGCCACGCTACGGTTACCGGCGTAATCTTCCTGGATGGCCCGTACGGCGTGTGTGCCATTGGTAAGAGAGATAATATCCGTTTGCCAACTGCCATCACTGTTGGAGATAAGCAGGGTCGCCAATTCCGGTTCGCTACTCTCCCACTGGCCATTATTATTGCTGTCGTCAAAGAGGATAACGGTGGCATCCTGCTCGCCAACGCCGCTGATGGTCAGGCTATCCGCCCGGTTGGTGATATTATCGCTGGCCGACCAACCACTGTCATCTTCCGTCGCTAGATCCAACCCGGTCACTACCGCTGGCACGCCACTATCTACCGTCACCACCAGCCGATCAGATACTGGGCTGACATTGCCAGCACAGTCGCTTTGAATCACCCGCAAAGAGTGGCTACCAGACGACAGACTAGAGCTAACGCTCCAGTCACCGGATTTGCTGATCGCAACCGTCGTCAGCGCCTCCCCAGCATCCAGCAGGCTGTTGTTGTTGCGATCATCGAACAGAGTTAAGAAGCAACCCCCTTCCGACTCGTTACCGCTGATGGTGACATCACTGGTCAGTCGCGTCAAATTGTCGCCTGTTACACCGGTATCACTCTTAGGAGTTAGGTAGAGGTTGCCCAACGTGGCCGGTGCGGTCCGATCAACCGCCACCTCCAAGGTGGCCGCCACACTGCGGTTACCCGCCAAATCGGCCTGATAGGCCGATATACGCGACACTTTTTCCTGCAAGTCAACGGCGCAACTCCAAGCGCCTGTTGCGGTCACAACCGTAGTCCCCAGTAACTCACTGCCATCCATTAGGGTCACGACAGCACCCGCCTCACCCCTACCGCTGATTGTCAGCGCACCGGTAGCGTTGGTGATGCCATCGCTATTCGACTCCCCGGTATCTCCTATCGGATCCAGTTTGAGTGCCGTGACGGCTGCCGGCACCGACTGATCAACGCTCAACAACAGCGTCGCCACACTGCCGTTATTACCGGCTCGATCCGTCTGAAAGGCCCTTAGCGTGTGGATGTCCGCCGCTAGGGAAAGGTCACAACGCCACTCGCCATCTTGTACCGACAGGCTATTCGCCAGCAGCTCGTTGTTATCCAGCAGCTTGTTGCCGTTAAGATCCCGAAACAGCGTTACCGACGCCCCCTCTTCACCACGACCACTGATCGTCAGCTCGCTGGTGGTGCGGGTGATGCCATCGCTTTCGGAAAAACCGCTGTCGTCATAGCCATCCAATCTCATGCCAGTGGGGGCATCCGGAGCAGCCGTGTCCACCGTTACCCACAGGATGTCGGAACCACGACTACTATTGCCCGCTTGGTCACTCTGAGCCGCCCTCAAGGCATGCTTACCAGCCGCCAGCATCACAGCGATACTCCAGCTGCCTGCTGAGGTGATGGCCAGACTCGCCAGCGATTCGCCCGGATCTACCCTTTCGTCCAGGTCCGTATCGTCAAACAGCGTAATGATACTGTCGACGACGGCGCCGTTGCCGCTGATCTCCAAACCACTGGTCACATTGGTTAAATCATCATCCTGGGCACGCCCTGAGTCGTTTCCGGCACGCAAATCGATGCTGCTCGTCATGTCGGGTGCCGTCTGGTCCACCGTAATCATTAGCGGCTCGGACGGCGGGCTGTTCAAGGAATCCACCTTGCTCTGCCAAGCCATCAGTGTGTGTGTCCCCTCGCTTAGAGACACGTCACAGCTCCACACTCCCGTACTTCCCACCAGTACCGTGGCAAGCTGCTCACTGTCATCCATTTGGCCGTTGCCATTACGATCCTCAAAGAGCGCTACCAGCGCCCCGGTGTCACCGCTACCTGTGATGGTCAAGGCGCCGCCGTTGTATGTGAGTCGATCCGTAACCGAAAGACCGGTATCATCGGCGCTATCTAGGGATAAACCGGTCGGCGCTAGCAATGCGGTACTCATTCGATGGTCCCCTTATAAAATTCTTAAGTAGCAGCTATCTGCGAAACACCGTGGCAACAATTAAGCCTACAACCACACCCTATCACGTTCCGTGCCAAAGTCTTTCGTCTCCACCACGTCCCATGCCCACAGGTGAAGAGGGGAAAAGACTGTCAAATGAACTTCATTTGTCATAGGAAAATTCTACCGCATTCTAACACGTTTTTTTGCTTTCCATAGATCAATCTTGCACACAATCTTGCATGCAGCCAATGCAGCAGGGTATGATGTCCGTATTCCCCCTCACCCCTTAACAGTACGGAGAATAGCCGATTATGAGCATCAGACAGGTATGGTATCGGTGGTTGGTGGTAGCTGGCCTGCTTGGCTGCAATTGGGCGGCGACGGCTGCCCTAGCGACCACGCTGGACGATTTGATACATGCCGCTCACCAGGGCGACGTCAGTGCTCAATTCGATCTGGGCGTCCTCTATGAGCAGGGATCCGACGGGCAAGGGCTGGAGGTCACACCCAACTACCAGGAGGCCTTGCAGTGGTATCGCACCGTCTCTGATCGCGGTTACACCGGGGTTAAGGTCCTGGTCGGCATGATGCACGAGAGTGGTCGCTACGATGCCGCTGGTCCAGGCATTTTACAAGATTATGCCGAAGCAATGAAGTGGTACCGCTCTGCCGCTGACCAAGGCAATCGGTCGGCCCAATTTATGGTGGGTAATCTATACGATAACGGCCATGGCGTCCCTCAAGATCGTAAAGAAGCCATTAAGTGGTATCGCTTAGCGGCGGATCGAGGCAATGCCAGTGCCCAATATACCCTCGGCAACCGCTACCATACCGGTCAATTTGTACCGCAGAATTATACCGAAGCGATGCGTTTGTACCGCTTGGCCGCTGATCAGGGTCTGGCTAAAGCCCAGTACAGCCTCGGTCTGCTCTATTGGGAGGATCTCGGTAAGGGGCTGCCGCACGACTTGGTGCAGGCCTATATGTGGCTCAATCTAGCGGAGTCACAGAACACCTCTGAATCGACACTAATCCGCATGGATCGTGAGCGTTTGGCTAGGACGATGCTGCCGTCGAAAATCCGTCAAGCCCAAGAGCTGGCCCACAATTGGAAGCCGAATGTCGTGATTGATCAACGCTAGTCTACCGCCAGCGCCAGAAACGAGCGTTGCCACGCTGCAAAGGTGCCCTGGGCGATTGCGTCCCGCATGGAACGCATGAGTTCGGCGTAGTAATAAAGGTTGTGCTGGGTCATTAGCCGTAGTCCAAGCATCTCACCGCTACGAAACAGGTGGCTGAGGTAGGCACGGCTAAACTGCTGGCAGGTGTCGCAACGACAATGCTCGTCTGGTGGTGCTGGGTCGTCGCGATAACGCGACTGTTTGATATTGATCACCCCGCCCGACACAAACATCTGACCGTTACGGGCGTTGCGGGTTGGCATGACACAATCAAACATGTCAATGCCGGCAGCGACGCCCGCCACCAAGTCTTCCGGTCGACCTACCCCCATCAAATAACGCGGTTGGTCCGGTGGCAGCAGTGCCGGCAGATAAGAGAGCACCTCTAACATCTGTTGCTTCGGTTCTCCCACCGACAAGCCACCAATAGCATAACCATCCAGGTCCATAGCCATCAATGCCTGCGCCGACTGGATGCGCAAATCGCGTTCCATGCCCCCCTGAACAATGCCAAATAGGGTCCGCCCGGGTGTACGGGCTGCTTGACAACGTTGGGCCCAACGTAACGAGCGTTCCATCGAACGGGCCACGTAAGATCGGTCTGCAGGATAGGGAGTGCACTCGTCAAATTGCATCATGATGTCAGAGCCTAAAGCCTCCTGGATGGCCACGGTATTTTCAGGGGTTAGGCGACA
>JADGCM010000232.1 GCA_015228995.1 Magnetococcales bacterium | reverse complement strand
TGATCGTCGATGATGTACCGGCCCAGGTCAAGATTCTTGCCGGGATACTCGCTGACGATTACACCATTTTAATGGCCACCCGTGGTGCGGATGCCCTGAGGATTGCCGAGACACGACAACCAGATCTCATCCTGCTTGATGTTGTGATGCCTGATATGAGTGGCACAGAGGTCTGTCAATCCTTAAAGGCCAACCCGGCCACCCGGTCTATTCCGGTGATTTTTGTCACAGCACAGTCCGATAACCAGGATGAAACCATCGGTCTAAAGTTAGGAGCTGTCGACTACATCATCAAGCCCTTCAACCCAACGATCGTACAACTGCGTGTCAAAAACCAGTTGTTGCTAAAACAATACCAGAATCACCTCGAAGATCTGGTGCAGCAACGGACAGCCCAATTGCAGCAAACCACCCTCCATTTGCAGCAAGCAATGGAAACGGCTGAATCTTCCAATCGGGCTAAAACAAGATTTTTGATGGTTATCAGCCACGAATTGCGTTCACCGTTGAACGTTATTGTCGGTTATTCCGATCTGTTAACCACCATGCTAGAAGGTGAACCGTCTGAATACGCCAACAATATTCTATCAGCTGGCCATCGCATGACCGATATCGTGACCGATGTTTTCGAATTCGTCGGACTGGAGACCAGGATGGTGACCCTGGCTGACCACCCCTATAAGATACGTGATCTGATTTCCAAAACATCCAAGGAGGTCGCCAAAAAATATCGCAGCAAAGGCCTGACATGGACCAGCACCGTGGCGGAAGAGATCTCCGATCTAATCGGTGGCGATGAAACTTATACCAAGCAAGTTTTAACCCGCCTATTGGACAACGCCTACAAGTTCACCCATGCGGGCACAGTACACTTGCAAGTAACGCTGCTGCGCAACAGCAAACAACCACCACAGCTGCTGTTTTCGATACAGGACAGCGGAGAAGGTGTCGCGCTGGAGCAGCAGGAAGATATCTTCAGTCACTTTACTTACGGCGCGCATGATCTGACAACCGAGCACAAAGGCGGTCTTGGCATGGGATTGGCCATCTGCCGGCAGATTGTAGCCCTGATGAACGGCCGTTTATGGCTGGAAAAAAGCAGCCCTGATGGTAGTGAGTTCTGCTTTGCCATTCCGTATCTGACCAATGAGTGTGTGGTGTGAGTATACCAACTGACACCTGCTGGCTCTACTGTTAGCTGTGTTGGTTCATGGCGTTCCAATGTACCAATGCCGCATCAAAATCAAACGCCGCTAAGCAGCTGTCTAACTGGCTCAAAGGCTGTTCCAAAGCCGTACCCCGCAACAGCGGTTTGAGGGCTTCAATATTCTCCTGAGCCAAGACGTTACAGTCGGTCAGATGTCGTTCGAGCTCGGTTAGCAACGGTCTGACTTGTTGCCAATCAATGGCTGTGGCCTCTGTCTGGATATTTTCGGTTGGTTGAGACGGTAAGGTAGCGATGGTCGCACACGCTTGGTCTAAATCGTGTTGGAACGATTGCAACAATAGTGGCCATTGCTGTTTTTGGCCGTCACGAATGGCCTTTTCCAATGTCAGAGCGGCATGGAATAGATCCTGGGCGGCGATATTGCCAGCCATACCCTTAACTGAATGGGCCAGACGCTCGGCGTCTTTGAGATCATTCTGGCGCTTACCCTCCAACAAAAAGCCAATTTTGCGGCCAGCGTCGGCAAAGTCACGGCCGAACTCCAGCAACAGCGACCGCAATAAATCCTGATTGCCGCTGAGACGCTCCAGTGCTACGGTCAAGTCAATTCCGGCGAGTGTCTCGGGTAGTCCTCCCGTTGATGGTGTTACGAAGGCTGCTGCGGGGGTTGGCAGCAACTGATTGCGCGGGGCAATCCACTTGGTCAGGGTGTCGAACAGCTCTCGTCTATGGATCGGTTTGCCCACATGGTCGTTCATGCCGGCTGCCAAGCATTGTTCCCGATCACCAGACATGGCATTGGCGGTCATAGCCACAACGATGAGTTGAGCATACTGGGGTTGACGGCGCAGCTGCCGGGTGGCTTCGTAACCATCCATGACCGGCATTTGCACATCCATGAGCACGATGTCATAAGTCTGGGTGGCCACCTTATGGAGTGCCTCGACCCCATTGCCAGCCCACTCCACCACCAAGCCAACCCGTTCAAGGATCTCCTGTGCCACCTGCCGGTTGATGTCGTTGTCCTCAACCAACAACACCCGGGCGCCACCAATATGGCGGATCAGCTGTTGTACATCAATTTCATCACGGCCGGCATGAAAGTTCTTGGCAACATCCTGACCAAATAGATCCATGACCGTGTCGAATAATAACGAACAGTTGATCGGCTTGGTCAACAGGGCCTGTACCCCAACAACAGATTTTGACTGAAGCAATTCATCCTGTTCATGGGTGGTGAGCAGAATGATTTTAGGCCGTAATTCCTGTGAAGCCCAGCGTTTAACCAACTGTTGAACGGTTTGCAGGCCACCCATATCCGGCATTCGCTGATCGATCAATACCAGTTGAAACGGTCGGTCATCCGCCACCGCTTGATCGATAGCTGTCAATGCGGCGGCACCGCTATCAACACCACTGACCTGCCAACCAAAAGCCGTCA
>JADGCM010000231.1 GCA_015228995.1 Magnetococcales bacterium | reverse complement strand
GATCGCGGAAATCGTAGGAGGCGTAACCGATTCGTAGTCGTCTCTCCCCATTAACCCCCTCACCCCCCGACCCCCTCTCCCACAAGGGGAGAGGGGGAGGAAGATGAAGTGGTTGGATGCCCTGTTGCTGACGACGAGCGTAGTTGCGGGCGATCGTCAGCTGCTCGGCTTCGGTAATATCTGGTAGCGATAAAAACAGAAATGGCGGCGG
Source organism: Magnetococcales bacterium (assembly GCA_015228995.1). Classification (GTDB taxonomy): domain Bacteria; phylum Pseudomonadota; class Magnetococcia; order Magnetococcales; family JADGCH01; genus JADGCH01. The sequence continues at coordinate 2,403 of JADGCM010000231.1, read as the reverse complement.
TGCTGGGGTCCCGTCTCCCTCTTGCCAAGCCAAGGCGGGTTCTATCAGCCTCTGGCGCAACTGGGGAAACGAGCGCCAATCGCACACCTTTTGCTCGGCGTGGACCAATCTGGCGATGGCATCGGTATAGTCTGGTTGTAACGCGACGACTTGGCGATAACACTCAGCCGCTTCATCAGAGCGGTTCTGCTCCTGCATCAAGCCCCCCAGGGCATACCAGGCAGCGACATAATCTGGCTGGAGTGCGACTGTTTGGCGATAGCAACGGATCTCCTCATCCTGGATGCCTTGTTTGCTCATCAGGACGCCCAGGTTGTACCAAGCGTTGGCGTGATCCGGATTGAGCTTGAGGGCTTGGCGATAGTGGCTAGCCGCGTCACGGTAGCGTTCTTGCCGCCGTGCCAAGACCCCTAGGTTGATATGAGCCTGGAGGTGTTCGGGTCGCAGATGGAGCACTTGTTGGTAGTGAGCAACCGCCGTGTCATCCTCTTCCCGTCGCTGCATCAAGACCCCAAGATTGTACCAAGCATCGACATAGTCTGGTTTAAGCGTAATTGCCTGCTGGTAGTGGTCGATAGCCTCTTGGTCCTGCTGCTGTCGTTCCATGAGCACGCCGAGATTGAAATGGGCCTCGGCATAATCGGGTTGGAGGGTGACGCTCTGCCGAAAGCAATCGATCGCTTCGGCCAGTCGTTGTTGTTGGTGGTAAACGGCTCCTAGATTGTTGAGGGCATCGACGTAAGCGGGATCGCAGGTAATGGCCCGTCGGTAGCAACGCTCGGCCTGATCAAGACGGTTCTGGTAATGGTGGATCGTGCCCAGACCGAAATGGGCCGCAGCCAATTGCGGATCAGCAATAATAGCTTGTTGGTAGGCGGCCATGGCTTCGTCGTAGCGCTGCTGTTTTTTGAGGCTGTGGCCCTGTTGCAGCAGGGATGAGCCCTGGCTGTTGCGCCGCTGCTGCCACATCTGCTCTAAAACCGCTTCCAGATCGCGCACAAACCGGTCGGTATCGAATAGTGGCTGGGTAAGTCGATTGGTCCATAGTTTTTGACGGATACGGGCTAACTCCTCCGGATGAGTGGCCAATTCGATGGCTCGTTGTTGATACTCCTCCAAAGAAGCGACAATCAGGCCATCGTTTTCCAGACCAATTGCATGCAATAAGCTGATACTGACCCGTGAGGCATAGGAAGTATTGCCAGAACAGGTGAGCAGTGGCACGCCCGCCCATAAGGCGTCGCAAGCGGTAGTTTGGGCGTTGGAGTAAATAGTGTCCAGGAACAGATCGGCCCAACGATATCGTGCTAGGTGGTCGGCCTTGTTAGGCAGACGCGGTGCAAACACCAGCCGTTGCGGCGATACCCCATGCTCAGCCGCTGCACGTTGTAAGTTGACTCGTCCGGTTCCATCGGCGAGCCACAAGACGCTGTTAGGTATCTCCCGCAATAAGGCCATCCAGACTGCAAAAACACGCGGTTCGATTTTATAGTGGTTACTGAAACTACAAAAGACCAAGCCTTGCTCCGGCAGACCATGGGCGGTGCGTGCCTCTGTCGTCGTGGCGATGGCTTGCTCGTTATCGGTTGCCATGATGCTGTGGGGCAGGTAGATAACTTTTTCATGGTAACAGGCCTGCCGTTCGGGAGGGATAAAAAAACGATCGGCCAGCAGATAATCGATACAATCAGCCCCGAGAGAGGCCCCGTGTACCACTTGAACAGCTGCCGGACGATAGGCCAATATTTCCAGGCGCAAACCGCTGGTCGGGCCATTAAGATCAATCAGGATATCGATGGCATCGCTTCTGATGCGTTGTGCCGCTTCTTGATCGCTGAGTTGGCGGATGTCGACGAAGTGGTCAACACCCTGCTCAATGCGCTGACGATGACGGCTACCGTCATCTGGTCCCGATGAATAGGCAAAAACCTCAAAACGCCGCCGATCATGGCGTTTGAAAATTCCCAGCGTCTGATGCGCAACGGGGTGATCGCGGAAATCGTAGGAGAGATAGCCAAGCCGTAATTTTTGCCCTCCCTCACCCCCTGTCCCCCTCTCCCATAAGGGGAGAGGGGGAGGTAACGGTTGAATATGTCTCAGCTTATGACGGGCGTTTGCCCGGGCAAGAGGCAGTAGTTCTGTCTCAGCGATGTCTGGTATCGAGAGAAACGGGAATAAGGGTGGGGGAGTGGTAGTGGGGCTTGCTGACCAAGCCAGAGCTGGTTCTATCAGTAACTGTCGCAGGTGGCCCAATGAACGCCAGTCACACAACTGCTGTTCGGTATGGATCAACTGAGTAACGATGTTAGTGGCGTCTGGTTGCAGGGCGACGGCTTGGCGATAATAATCAACCGCCTCATTGAGGCGTTTTTGTTGCTGCATCAAGGCACCCAAATGATACCA
>JADGCM010000017.1 GCA_015228995.1 Magnetococcales bacterium | reverse complement strand
AACCTGGGACCGACCGGTTATGAGCCGGCGGCTCTAACCGCTGAGCTATAGGCCCACACCACACACGCCCGCATTCTACCAGCAAACTCTTACAGTTGACAACCACTAAAATCAGGGTGCGCCAACACAAAATCCGGATCATCTCTCGCCAATCCAAGCCAATGGCTCTATATTGGCAGCGTGGTTCCCCGCAAGACGAATATGGTATGGTGATGGTTGGATTGGCAATGGTTGACTTTATTGCATTAAAACGGATCTGGTTGATATTATTTGCGTTAGTACTGGTTTCAGTTGAGTGGCCGCTTATGGCTTATGCGGCCACCAACAAGCCAGCCGCAATATCGGTCTCGGTGTGGCGTATGGACAACCCCACTGACACCGATTTAACGCAAGCAATTGCTTCTGTGCAAAAAGATCTTGAGATCATCCCCAAGGAGGCCACTGACAAAACCGCGGATGGACAGAAGCGGCTGATTCTGAAACAGCGTCTCGACATGCTGGAAGAGTGGCGGTTGCAGTTCAATCGTATCCATGAGCTGACCAATAGTCAACGCCAATGGCGGGAGGAATTGGCCGGTTTACAAAAGGCACTACGTGAAGAGAGCAGCCGACCGGCCGCTGCTGAGCCTAACCAACCAACCCCAGATGGTTTTGAGCGCATCAAGTCCGAATTGGAACGGCATAGCCGTGACATGGAAGCCGCGCTGACCACCGCCAGAGAGCGGCAAATGGTGCTGCAGGAAGCGCCCCAACAGATGCAACAGGCGCAGGAGCGTAAACGGCAGGCGCAAGAGGAGATTAGAAAACTACAGGAATTATCCGCTCGCAGCGATGAAAAATCTAAGGGATTATTGGCCTTGCGTATTGAAAATGACCGATTGCGGGTACGGCTGGCAGAAACGAGCGGTTATCGTTGGGAGACCGAGCAACGCGTTGGGCAGGAGGGGGTCACCCTACAAGATCGCCGCCTGGAGCTGGGGCATCTGCGCCAGCGCTCACTCGAAACAGCCTTTGCCCTCTACCAGGAGGCATTACAACGCCAACAAGCCACGGTGGCCAGGGAGATGGCTACGACGCTATTGGCGCGCGAACAGGCAGCGGCAGCGGCTACGACCCCTGACCGCCAGTTTCTAGCCCGGTTGGAGGCCGATATTGCCCGCAGCCAGAAGCAACTGGCCGACCTCAATCAACTTAAAACCGATGTCATTAGCGCTGTTTCTGATCAAGATAGCCGCTTACAGCGCGAAAAAGATGAACTCAAAAAACTCGAAGCGCTGGTGCAACAACAGAGCGCTTCTGGTCGTAGTGCCGATCTCCTCAAAGAGGCTTTCCACGACGTTAGTGAACGTCATCAAGCGCTTTATCAGACCGAACAGTCGGCAGTGATGCGTTCCTTAGCGGAGTTGTCGACCCGTAGTGTTGAGTTAGATGCCCTGTTACCTAATTTGCAGGAGCGCTGGCGTGGTGACCTGGATCGTGTAGTTCGTGAGTTGGAAGCGGCCGGCAATAACCAAGCAATCCGCCCCTTTATCAGCCACTCCGAGCCACTTTTAGAACGTAGCCGCCGTCTATTAGAAGAAGAGAAGAGGATGATCGTCGATATCATTGCGGCGGGACGGCGGTTGCAGCTCTTACCTAAGGAACGTAGTGCCGTGCTCGATGACACCGAGCGGCTGGTGCTCTCTCATGTGTTTTGGATCCGCGATGAAGCGCCGTTGGGTTGGGGCCTTTTCAAACAGTTATTGCATGAGTTGGCTGCCACAGATCGTCCCTATTCCCTGCTGAATTGGTGGGGTGAATTGCTCTCCGACCAAACACTGGAGGCCCTGACCACCGCTTTTAGCGGGCCGCTCTCTATTGGCTATGGCATCGGCCTTTTTGTCCTATTGCCGGTGGCTCTGCATCGTTACCGGTTGCGGCTACGCCGTCTGATTCGTGAACAACTGCAACGGGCGCGTCAGCATACTCTATCGATGGCAGAGTGGGGCCAACTACTGGCGGCGGGTCTATTGGCCGCTTCGTTCTTACCCTTGCATCTGGTGGTGACGGCGCTAGCAATCGAAACCCTCGCCCTGCCGGCCCACATTGGCGGTATTATTCAGCAAATCCTCTATCATTTGGCACTGGTGGCTGCCCTTTGGCGTGCAGCTCGTTTGTTTATCAGTCCTTATGGTGTTGGCCCGTTGTTGTTGCGGTTGCCGATGGCGGTCACCGTCAACCTCTATCAAGCGGTGAGGGTATTGCTGCCAGCATGGTTGGTGTTCCTGCTGCCCTGGATTACCCTCCGTCACGCCCCCTTTCATTTTACGGCGCTACCGAGGTTGGCCTATACCCTGTTTGAGGTGGCTCTGTTGGTGGCCATCCAACTGCTCATTCGGGTCCGATCACCGTTGGTGCAGTGGACCATTGGTGTTGCCGACGGAGCGACCGCAGCGGTGACGCTACACAAAAGACCAACATCGCTACAAGGTGGCACCTTACTGGGGCGGCATTGGCGTTGGATCAGTCCCTTGCTCACCATGGCTATGGTGGTGGTATTACTGTTGGATGTAATAGGTTTTCGTTTTGGGGCCAGCCAGCTGGCGCGGAGCGGCCTATGGTCCATCTTGACCCTGTTTTTATTAACGGCCCTCTACCACGCCGCTGTCACCACCACGGATCGTCTCCTCAAACGGCGCCGTCACATGATGGCGGTGGGGGTGTCTCAGGCCGAACGAGCTGCTAGCGAAGAGCGGACCCAATTGGCACGCCAGGCCCACCGTACCATCCGTGTCTTTTTTACCTTGACGGGGGGGGTATTGCTGGCCAGTTACTGGGGATTAAACGAGCGTGCTTTCAAGCTGCTCAGTGGCTATCTCCTGTACAGTGTCAACCTAGCCAATGGCGAGACCGGCTTTGTCACACTGGCGGATTTGGCGCTGTTCGTGCTGATTCTGATCGGTTCGTTGTGGTTGATGCGGCAACTGCCCCGTCTGTATGAATTGTTGTTGTTTCCACGGCTTGGTTCTGATGCTGGCGTCCGCTACGCAGTGGTGACCATCTCGCGTTATCTGATCTTTCTGGTCGGTCTATTCAGCGCCCTATCGTTCCTCAAACTCGATTTGGCCCAACTGGGCTGGTTGGTGGCAGCGGTGAGCGTCGGTATTGGCTTTGGTTTGCAGGAGATTGTAGCCAATTTTGTCAGCGGTATCATTCTGTTGTTGGAGCGGCCGATACGGGTGGGCGATATGATTACCGTTGGTGCCATTACTGGCCGTGTAACGCGTATCAATATCCGTGCGACCACGCTGATCAATTCTGATTTGCAGGAATTATTGGTCCCTAATCGCGATCTGATCACCAAAGAGGTTACCAACTGGACGTTGGCATCGGCGATGGTGCGGCTGGTCATTCGTATTGGGGTCGCTTACGGTAGCAATATTGAGCAGGTACGCACTTTGTTACACCAAATTGCCTCGGCACAAGCGGAGGTATTGGATGATCCAGCGATTGAGGTCTGGTTTATGGATCATGGCGACAACGCCCTGCTGTTCGAGCTACGGGTCTGTCTACCCGATCCCAATTTACGCCTACCGGTGCGGGATCGTCTCAATACTGCCATCAACCAAGCGTTTCGTGATCATGGCATTGATATCCCCTTTCCACAACGGCAATTGCATCTGAGCGGCTTGCCGCCCAGATCACAGGTGGAGCACCTCTTTAGCGAGGTGGATGGTAAGCGGGCGTTGGTCTCGTAGGGCAACATGGTTCAGTTGGTCCAATGCTTGGGTGTAGTCACGCACGTGGCGTGGTAACCGTAACCATAAAAATTGCGGCAAGCCGGTTTCGACGCGTACTTGTCGATCAGCGACCATTTTGTGGAGAATATTGAGCAATTCTTCTTCTAGTGGCGGGGGTATTTTGACCTCCGTACCCCACAGCAAACGTGAACTTAGATCGCTGCGTAAGGCGGTTAAGTGGTGCAAAGATGTTTGGCTGGCACATAGCATGTGTCCACCCGTAGCACGGAGCTGGTTGAAAAGATAGAGGATGCCCTCTTGCAACATCGGAGATTCTTGTAACTGTTCCAGGTTATCGACGGCAACCAAGTGACAATGGGCCCGATTGGCCAAGAAATGGCTCAGCCACTTTTCATCACCGGAGCCACTGGGTGGGGTGGCTTCATCGATAAGGTCTAGGTAGCCCGCTGTTGTAGAGCCAGACTTCAGCCGCCAAGCTAATACGGTCGCCTGCAGCAGGTGGGTCTTACCAGTGCCTTGGTCTCCGACCAGGGTTAAGCTGGTATAGTCGGCACGATCAAGGGCACGGAGGGTGTTGACAGCCATGCGGTTGTTGTCCCCAACGATGAAATTGTTGAGGGTAAATACCGGATCTGGCTCAAAATCAAGCAATAATTGTTCACTAGCTGTCATCAGTAGCGCTTTTTAACTCTTCTCGACGAACAACTTGTCGCGTCCAAACGTTCACGTATTGCCATCCGGAGATCAGCGTTGTGACCGCAACCATAATGGTCAAAGGGGCGACCAGAATAGCGACAGGAACCACTTCGAGAGAAAGCATGACCACTCCCAAGAGGATAATCTGCATGGTGGTATTGACTTTACTCATCCACATAGGCTGCATTCGCAGTGAATTGGTCATGACTTGGTAAAGCAATGCACCGCCGATGATCATGATGTCGCGGGTAGTCACCAGCAAAGTGATCCACAACGGTATATCCCCCAACACAGTGAGCACAATAAATCCGCATACCAGTAACAATTTATCTGCCAATGGGTCGAGATAAGCCCCTAACTCAGTGTGCATATTGAATCGTTTAGCGATAAACCCGTCCAGTGCATCGGTCAAGCTGGCCAACACAAACAACCAGAAGGCCCACTGCATCTCGCGATTCAGTAACAACCAAATAAAAATTGGTACAGCGCAGATGCGTAAAAATGATAGCCCATTGGGAATATTCATGGGATACGAACAATTATCTCCTCGGCAGTCTGTTCCGTTTTTGTCTTCATCTCGGCCAAGGCGGCCAACAGCAGCTCGCGTTGTCCCTGGTAACGGAGTGTCAATACGGTTTCGTAAGCGGACATCTGTTGCAACTGGATATCGCTGACACTAGGCAGTGTTTGTAGCCGCTTCATAACCGCCGCGTAGGCGGGTAAATTGGCTGCATACTGAAGACGCAATACCGTGGCTTCTCCCTGTGGGGCGGCGCCAGTGGCGATATGGTCGCCCACCCAGCGGCTGTTGATCCTCTCCAGTAGGGGGCGCAACGCCGTACTCCGATCAGGGGATGCCAGCTTGATCTCTTCACGCCAAGTGATGCCCCCTGGGGCTGACTCGGTGATGCGCAATAACGGGGCAGCCGCTGCCTCAACTTGTACCGACCAAATCCGTTGGGCTTGATAACGCTCCTCTAACCAACGGTACAAGGCCTCATCGCCACGTTGCAACTGTTCATTGGTTAAATTGAGCAGGTCGTCCATATCTCCCAACGGTAGTTGTGCTGACATACCCATCTCACGCATGGTGCCCAATAGTGTTTTGGACCAGGGCCCGTCCGCTGCCGAGGGAGCAATCAATACCGTTGGATAAGGGGTCTCGTTGTAGGGAATCCCGGCTCCTTGCAACAATTGGCCCACCTTTTCGCGAGAGAAAGAGATGTCGGCTGTCAAATCAAGGGCTGGTTGGCCGGTGACATCCCCCTTGCGTTTTTCAGCACGTACCACCTCCCGCTCCACCAAAACACGCACATTCTTTTCGGCTGCGGTCAATTGAGCCGCTTTGGCCCGTTGATCGTTATCGGTTACCATTCGCTTGAGCAGACGCCGAAAGGCGACGATCTCAGCCTGATTGAGACCAGCCGCACGTGGGTCGCGGTTATCGGCTGTCAGAGCTACCGTGACGGTGACCCCCTCTAGCTGGTAGAGATTGGTGGCGCCAATGGCGCGATTCACAGGCCATGATAATGATAAAATAGCCACCCATACAACACATTGCAACAGGTTACGGTATCCCATCTTCGTTACAGTCCTTACATCTGATATGACAGGAACTTTCATAAACAGCACCAATCGTGTACCATGACACAGGTGGCGCAACAATCGTTCAAGGCAAAACGTCATGATACATCATACGATCGCAAACAAACAGACGCACTATCGCGATGCGGGTGTCGATATTGATGCCGGTAATCGGTTAGTCTCTATGATCCGGCGACAAGTGGCCAGTACTCGTCGTCCTGGAGTCATGACCGATATCGGTGGTTTTGGGGCTCTGTTCGATCTGAAACCGAGTCGTTATCAAGACCCCTTGCTGGTGGCAACCACCGATGGGGTGGGTACTAAGCTGAAATTGGCCTTTCTGACCGGGCGTCATGATACCGTTGGCATCGATTTGGTCGCGATGTCGGTCAATGACTTGGTGGTACAAGGGGCAGAACCGCTGTTTTTTCTCGATTATTTTGCTACTGGTCGCCTTGATCCCGACGTGGCTGCCACCGTGATTGCCGGCATTGCCGATGGCTGCCGTCAGGCTGGTTGCGCCTTGATTGGTGGCGAGACGGCCGAAATGCCTGATTGTTATCCGGTTGGTGAGTACGATTTAGCCGGTTTTGCGGTGGGAGCGGTTGAACGGCAGCGGGTAATTGATGGTCGCAGCATCATCCCAGGGGATGCCATTATTGGTCTGGCCTCGTCCGGGGCCCATTCTAACGGCTACTCGCTCATTCGCAAGCTGGTGTTGTCGCCCGAGGGACCGGGGTTGGATGATCCTTTTGGCGATGGCACCCTGGCTGACGTATTGTTGACGCCGACCCGCATTTACGTGCGGGCCATTCTTGATCTCATGACCCATGTAGACGTTAAGGGGGTGGTGCATATCACCGGTGGCGGCTTTTGGGACAACATTCCGCGTATTCTACCCGCTGCGGTCACCGCTCATATCGACAAGGGGTGTTGGCCACGGCCGCCACTATTTACTTTGTTACAGCAACTCGGTTCCATTGATGAGTGGGAGCTGTTGCGCACCTTCAATTGTGGTATTGGTATGGTGGTGGTCGTTGCCACCGAGCAAGCAGAAACAGCGTTGCAGAGTCTGCGTCATAGTGGGGAAACGCCGTTTATCATCGGTACCATCCAGCCCCGCCAAGAGCAGCAGGAACAGGTGGTGATCCGTGGCTAATTTGCGTATTGCGGTGTTGATCTCGGGGAGCGGTAGTAATTTACAGGCCCTGATGGACCATTGCGACAATGGCATCATTCCCGGTCAGGTTGTGCTGGTGATCAGTAACCGGGCCGATGCTTATGGCCTGGAGCGGGCGCGCCAAAAAGGCATCGCCACCCAGGTTATTGAACATCGCCAATTCAGTGACCGCCGTGATTTTGATATTGCGTTGCAGCAGGCTATCGATCAAGCCGAGGTGGGGTTGGTGTGTCTGGCTGGTTTTATGCGGGTTCTGACCGGTGACTTTGTCCGCCATTTTCAAGGCCGTTTGATGAATATCCACCCATCACTATTGCCAGCTTTTCCTGGGTTGCACGTGCAGCAACAAGCCATTGACGCCGGCGTGCGTTTTGCAGGGGCTACCGTCCACTTTGTTGACGAAGGAGTGGACACCGGCCCCATCATTGCTCAGGCGGTGGTACCAGTGTTGCAAGATGACGACGCGCAACGATTGGCCGAGCGCATCCTACTGCAAGAGCATCGCATCTACCCGCTAGCGGTGCAATTATTTGCCGAGAATAGGCTGCTGGTCGAGGGGAGACGGGTCTCTATTTTATATCCGAGCTGATCTTACGTGAGAGACACCTAAAGATGATTGAGCCGCAACCTGCCTCGCTCGATATTTGGGACAAAAAATATCGACTTAAGACCAAAGAGGGCCATGTTGTTGATACCGACATGGATGCTACCTTGCAGCGTGTTGCCCGGGCGTTGGCTGATATTGAACGGCCGGAGCAGCGCGATGGCTATTATGAGAAATTTTTGTGGGCCTTGCGTAACGGGGCACTGCCCGCTGGTCGGATTTTATCCAATGCTGGGGCCTTGGTGCATAAGCCGGCGACCAGCACCATCAATTGTACCGTTTCGGGGACCATCGGCGACTCCATGCACGATATCCTGACAGCGGTCCATGATGCCGGATTGACACTTAAGTCCGGTTGTGGCATCGGCTACGAGTTCTCGACGCTGCGCCCCAAGGGGGCATTGGTGACCGGGGCTGGGGCCAGTACCTCTGGGCCACTGCCTTTTATGGACATTTTTGACGCCCTGTGCAAGACCATCTCCTCGGCGGGCAACCGTCGTGGCGCTCAGATGGCCACTTTCGACATTTCCCATCCGGATATCACCGATTTTATCCGTGCCAAGCGTCAAGACGGTCGCTTGCGGCAGTTTAATCTCTCTTGTTTGATCACCGATGAATTTATGCAGGCGGTACAGTCGGATGCCGATTGGCCGCTGGTTTTTCCGGCTAATCAGCAAGACCTTAACGACACTAATGTTGAGATCATTTATCGCCATTGGCCGATCACCGCTGGCTATCAGCTCAATGAGGCTGGTGAAGTGGCCTGCTGTGTCTGGAAGCGAATAAAAGCTAGGCGCCTGTGGGATATGATCATGGTATCGACTTATGATTATGCTGAGCCTGGTTTTATCCTGATTGATCAGATCAACGACCTCAATAACCTATGGTGGTGCGAAACAATTCGTGCGACTAATCCCTGTGTGACTGCTGACACCTGGGTACACACCGCAGACGGGCCGAGACAGGTGCGTGATTTAGTCGGTATGCCCTTTCGGGCGCGCATCGATGGACAAGATTATGATTCCGGGCCCGCCGGTTTTTTTGCGACTGGCGTCAAGCCTGTGGTCAATCTGCGCACGGTAGAGGGGTACGCGCTGCGATTGACAGCCGATCATCGCGTTAAACGGATTCATTCCCTGTCTCGTTATCAACTCAATGCTGAGTGGTGCAGCGCCGCTGATTTACGACCTGGGGATCGGTTGCTGTTAAACAACCACCGCGAACAACCGGTTTGGAACGGATCGCACGGTTTTGAGGCAGGATATCTGATTGGGTTATTGCTGGGAGATGGGACGCTGAAGGAGGATAAGGCGGTACTATCGGTCTGGTGTCCAGCGCTGGTTGTCAATGGCGACGCTCCCCAAATTGGGGTCCAATCGGTTATGGAAGAGGCCCTGCGTTCTATCCGTACGCTACCACATCGAACCGATTTTAAGGGATGGTTGCCGGTTCATGGGCGCAATGAATACCGCATGTCATCGGCGGCTCTACACAACTTGGCCCTAACTCTGGGGATGAGTTACGGCCATAAGAAAATAACGGCAGCGATTGAGGGCTGTTCCAGCCAGTTTTATATCGGCTTTTTGCGCGGCTTGTTTGATACCGATGGTTCTGTGCAAGGGTCACAGGCCAAGGGTGTCAGTGTCCGTTTGGCCCAGTCAGACTTAGCAACACTGCAAGCCGTGCAGCGCATGTTATTACGGCTGGGGATTGTCTCGCGTATTTACTGTGGTCGAAGAGCGGCGGGATTGCGGCCACTGCCGGACGGTCATGGCGGCTTACGTGATTATTTCGTGCGTGAACAGCATGAGCTGGTTATTTCTGGCAATAATTTAGCAAATTTTTCAGATAGCATTGGATTTGCCGATCGTGATAAAGCGGCCAAATTGCATCATTTGCTACAGAATTACCAGCGCACAATGAACCGGGAGCGCTTTTTGGCGACTGTGCAAGAAGTCGTCACCGACGAAACGGTGACTGTTTACGATGTGCAAGTGCCTGGTCCAAACAGCTTCGATGCCAATGGATTTCATGCTCATAACTGTGGTGAGCAGCCTCTTCCTCCTCATGGTTCTTGCTTACTTGGATCTATTAATTTAACTCATTTTATCACCGCTCCCTTCACCGACCAGGCCCATTTTGATGTCGATCAATTCAAGCAAGTGGTGGCCATCTTTACCCGCATGTTGGATAACGTCGTCGAGATCCATGGCTTGCCGTTACCGCAGCAGGCCCAGGAACTAACCCATAAGCGGCGGCATGGCATGGGTATTACCGGTCTGGGGTCGGCACTGACCTTATTGCGGATGAAATATGGTTCTGCCGAGGCGGTGGCGTTTACCGAACAGGTTATGCGCACGATGGCTGTCACCGGCTGGCAGGTGGGCATTGAGCTGGCGCAAGAGAAGGGGTCTGCACCAGTTCTCGATGAGACTTTCACGGTGACAGCGCGCATGTTACAGCAACGCCCCGAGATGGTCACCGATGGTCATCGTGTCGGCGATCGCTTGTTGGGACGGCTGTTATTGGCACGTTACAGCCGCTATTTAGCCCAATTTCCACCTGAGTTACGGGATAGCATCGCGATGCACGGCTGTCGTTTTACCCATCATACCTCGATTGCTCCTACGGGGACTATTTCGCTATCGTTCGGCAATAATTGCTCCAATGGTATTGAGCCATCATTCGCGCATCGTTATAAACGCAATGTCATTCGCGAAGGTAAGAACACCAAAGAGGCGATTGATGTCTGGTCCTTTGAACTATGGGCTTATCGGCAGTTGGTCGATGCCACGGCAGAGTCCGACCAATTACCAGATTATTTTCTCGATGCCGACCGGACGCCACCAGAGCAACACATTGATATGCAGGCAGCGGCGCAGCGGTGGGTGGATTCATCCATCTCTAAAACCATTAATGTGCCAACCGATTTTGCCTTTGATCGCTTCAAAGAGCTCTATCGTTATGCTTGGGAGCAGGGCTGTAAAGGCTGTACCACGTTTCGCTTTAATCCCGAGGCTTTCCAGGGGGTGTTGGTCAAGGAGGAGCAGTTGGCCAAGACCACTTATCAATTCACCCTCAGTGATGGCAGTGTGCTGGAGCTAAAGGGCAACGAAGAGGTTGAATATGATGGCGAGATCCACACCGCCGCCAATCTTTACGATGCGCTCAAAGAGGGCTACTACGGGAGGCTGTGATTATGGGGACGCGTATTGACCAGAGGATTGTTGGCTACCAAGTGGTGCGGAGTGGCGAGAGCGGCCCAGCTGCCACTCCAGTGCCGCCATTGCCACCGCTGTTGCCGCGCCCGCGTGAGCTGCCTGGCATGACCTATAAGATCAAAGATCCCATGTCTGATCACGCGCTCTATGTCACCATCAACGATATTCTAGTCGGGGAGGGGAGTGAGCCGGGACAGCGCCGCCCGTTTGAGATTTTTATCAATTCCAAAAACATGGAGAACTTCGCTTGGATCGTCGCCCTGACGCGCGTCATCTCGGCGGTGTTCCGCCAGAGCAACGGTAACTTGATGTTTTTGGTGGAAGAGCTGCGTTCGGTGTTTGACCCTCGCGGTGGTTATTGGAAGTCTGGCGGTAAATATGTCCCCAGCATCGTTGCCGAGATTGGTGAGTGTATCGAACAGCATTTGGTGTTGATCGGTCTGGTTAAGCCGGAACAACCCTCTGATGAGCTAAAAGCCAAGCGGCAGCAGGCCAACGGCAGTGAGACGATGCAGGGGGCCAAGCAATGTGGCAAATGTGGCCAGGTGGCCATGGTTAAGTTAGAGGGATGTGATACCTGCCTGGAGTGCGGTTTCTCCAAGTGTGGTTGATCAATGCAACGGCTGGGTGAGTTTCTCGGACTGCGCCGTAGTATGATCGGTCTGTTAGCTATGGTCATGCTGGTCGGTCTTGGTGAGCGGTTAGCCGAGCGATTTCTGCCCCTTTATCTGCTGGCCGTTGGTGGTGGTGCCTGGGCCATTGGTGTTTTGGGAGGGATGCAAAACCTCTTATCGGCGCTTTACTCGTTCCCAGGCGGATACCTGTCTGATCGCATTGGCGCTAAACGGGCGTTGCTGCTGTTTAATGGCTTGGCCATGGTCGGTTTTTTGATTGTGGCGCTGATCCCGGCCTGGCAGGCGGTATTGTTGGGGGCGATGTTATTCGTTTCTTGGTCGGCCGTCTCGTTGCCAGCTACCATGGGCCTAATCAGTCAGGTGTTGCCCGCTAATAAGCGCACCATGGGCGTTTCGATGCACTCAATGATCGCCCGTTTCCCTAAGGCGATTGGTCCGGTGTTGGGGGGGGCCTGTATCGCTTGGCTTGGCGAAGGGGACGGTGTCCGTGTTGCCATGGCGTTGGCCTTTGTACTGGCTGGGGTGGCCGTGGTGTTACAACAGCGGCTGATTGAAGACCGTACCCCCTCAAGCTCTGCCGCCGAGAAAAACCCACTCCGCCTTTGGGGTGAGATGAGCCCGCAACTGCGCAATCTGCTATTATCAGACATTCTGTTGCGTTTTTGTGAACAGATTCCCAACGCCTTTGTCATCCTTTGGTGTATGCAGCGGATCGCCGAACCAGTGACAGCCTGGCAATTCGGTCTCTTGACCGCTGTTGAAATGGTCACCAGCATGTTGATTTATATTCCGGTGGCACATTGGGCGGATCAGGGCCAGAAGAAGCCCTTTGTATTGGTGACATTTCTGTTTTTTACCGCCTTTCCGTTGGTATTGCTGGTTAGCCATTCCTTGCCGATGCTGATATTGGCTTTTGTGGTCCGTGGTTTGAAGGAATTTGGCGAACCCACCCGCAAGGCCCTGATCGTCGACCTCTCTCCGGCTGGTCGCCAGGCGGCCATGTTTGGCCTCTATTACCTCATTCGTGATGTGATTGTTTCGATAGCCGCTTTTGGTGGTGCGGTGTTATGGCAGGTTGGGCCAGAGGTCAATTTGCTGACCGCTGGCGCTTGTGGCGTTGTGGCAACGCTATGGTTTGCCCTACGAGTCGAAAGCACGGCTACGACTGCGGCCACTACTTGAGCTTGAACCCCTTTCAATAGGATATATAGTACTCTGACAGCAACCGGGCGCTGTTATCAACCAGTCGCAGCCATGGCTCTGGGAAAAAGCCGGCTATCAACTGCACAAAAATGAGTGTCAGGGCGAATACGATCTCGACCGTATGCAGGCGGGTGATTGTTTGGGAGGTAGCAGACGTTATACGAGGAGGAGACAGAAAGATGCGTTGAAAGGCCCATAGTAAACAAGCGGCTGAGGCGACGTTGCCCAGAGCCGCCGCAATGGTAGGCAAGGCGCCAAAGCGATGGATGGCCGCCTCTAACATCAAATGGACGGCGTTAAACCCAGGAGTGCCTGGCATAGCGACTATCGCCAACCCAGCGACAAAGAAAGCCAATCCCAGCAGTGGCAGATGGTCAAACAAAGAACCAAGTCGATCTAGTAACACGGTATGGGTGCGCAGATTGACCAACCCTATAACAAAAAACAGTCCTGCTGTGGCTAAGCCAAAGTGAGCCGATAGCAATATAGCGCCTTGGAACGATTGCAGCTGCAAGCTGAACAAACCAATGGTGATGATACCCGTATGACTGACAATGGCATAAGCCATCATCCGACGCAAATTGTGCTGCTTGAGGGCCAGTAAGGCTGCATAGAAGACGCCCACGACGGCTGAGACAACGACGAACAGCTGCCAACGCTGTGCTTCCTGTGGTAGGAGGGGCAACACGAAACGCAATAGCCCATAAATACCTGTTTTGACGCCAAGAAGGAATACCATGGCCGGCACTACCGTACCATGCTCGGCAATCAGGGGCAGCCAGCCGTGCAATGGGAACAGCGGGATACGCAGTGCCATGCCGTAAAACAACAAAAAGAACAGTACCGGCTGTAGCGTAATGGGCACTGGGGTGGCCATCAGTGTCACCCAATCGAAATGCCAGCTACCTCTCCCGGCGAAACGGTCTGTTTGATTCCAACCCAACAACAGCAAAGCAATGAGCAGTAGTAAGACACCGATACCCATAAATTGGGCAAAACGGCGCAAAGCCATCCCCTCATCTAGGGAACTGGACCAGCGATGGATCATCCAACTGGCCAAAACGAATTGTACCATTGAGCAGAGCAGAAACCAGAGTAGGTCAAGGCTAGCAAATTGGCTGACAACAGCGCTCTCGCAACCAAATAATAAGGCCAAAAAATGGGATGGGGGGGTGAAATTACGTACCCAACCGTAAAGCACCGCCATCAATCCTAGGAAGACGGTGAGCAGAATGAACAGGAGCGCCACGCCATCGACGGCGGCATGATAGCTGATGGGGGCAAACAGTGACCACTGTTCGGCAAATTGAAACGGGGCCCCAGACGGATCAAAGCGACGGTATAACTCGGATGCTAGCCCCAGCTCGGCCAGGGCCAGTAGGGTAGCAAGTGAGTAGGAGAGCCGTTGCTGTCGTGGAGGCAGTAACAATAACAGTAAGGCTGATCCTAGTGGCAGTAGCTGTAACGGGGCCAATAATGGCAGCGCAGCGGCTTCTGTCCAGGGTAATACGGTCATCATGGCCTTCTCGTTACAGAATGATCAAGAAAGCGACAAGGAGGAGTAAAACCAAGTAGCGCGGCTGGGATAATAAGTGATCCAATAGCAACAGGCGGTGGGCTAGATAGGACCAGATTTGTTGTATCCCAGCAGTAGCATTATGCAATAGCAACCGTTGTTCAATGGCGACGCTATAATCGGCCCATCGCTGTAACAGCTGGCCCGCTATTGAGTGCTCATGCTCATTGTTGGAGGTTTGGGGGGCCCCATGGAGGCGATAGGAGAGCCTTGCCTCGAAACGGCTCGCATCCCGCGCTAATGCTTGGCTGGGACGAACCACCATCCAGGTTGCCAGTGCGTCCAGATAAAACCGTTGTAAGGCGATCGGGTAGAGCCAATCGAAGCGAGCGGATTTGGGAGGGGGCTGCTGGATAGCTTCGGGCAATAAATGTAATTCACTGGGTGCCATCAGGAACTGCCAAGCACGCCAAATAGCGTGGAGCATGACATGCCATAATACCCAGTCAAACCAACCCAAACTGTATGCCAACAACATCAATCCAACCTGTGTTTGCGTCGAAAAAATAAGGGTGCTTTTGACGTCACTCTGTACCAGACCACTGGCAAGGCTATAGGCAATCGATAACAATGCCAACCCGGCCAATACCGGCATGAGACCGGGCAGCTGTTCCACTACCGGTGCCAGACGCAACAACAGGATAATACCCGCGTGCACCATCAGCGAACCATAAAAAATAGCGCTGGATGGTGTGGGGCCCTCCAAAGCACGACTGATCCAGCTGGAGAACGGAAATAAGGCTGATTTAGCCAAGGCGGCCACCACAAAGCCAGTAATCAGGATCCCAGATCGCAAGGTGTCTAATTGGCTGATGTTCTGGGACAGATCAGACCAAGCGCTGCCGTGACACCAGAGCAGCGATAGCATAATGGCTACGAGGAAGCCAACGTCACCAAAACGATTGGTGATTAATGCCTGCGCCGCATGAGAGGTAGCCGTGGTACGATCAAAACTGTAGCCAATCAACAGGTAAGAACTCAGTCCCATTAACTCCCAGCCGACGAAAGCGATCACGGTATTACCCGCCAGCAAGAAGAGCAATAATGCGCCAATAAACAATAATAAAACCATAAAAAAACGCTGGAAACCAGCTTCACGGTGCAAATAATGAACGGAAAAGCGCAGTGTCATCAGTGCCAACAGCGATGCGAGTGTGGCCAGCAGCAAACCAATTCGGTCTAGGGAGAGCTCAATGGCTATTTGGTAGCTGCCGCTGTCCAGCCATGGCCATAACGGCACCTGACCGAACGGTGCAGTGGTGACCAGCCACTGCCCGTCCAACCAGAGCAGCCCCAGTAGGGAGCATAACGTTGCCCCTATGGCGATCCATGCACTCTCTCTTTCTCCGGCTTCGCCGCGATTCCAGCCGCCTACATAGCCTATAGCCAGCCATAATGCCGCCAACCAAGGCAACAAAGGAATAAGCACGTAGATCGTGTTCAATGGCCGATCATCCCTAGTAACCAAGCCTGAGCGGAGGGGCGCGTCCAGTCCACTACGACACTGGGAACGATGCCAATTCCCAACACCAACATAAAAAATAACATCACGATCAGCTGTTCATGTCGATATAAATCTGGGGTATCGGTGGCGATGGAGCTGTTGAGCGGGCCCAAAAAGGCCCGCCGGTAATACTGGATAAAATAGGTTGCCGCCAAAATTTGCCCACCTAGGGCCGCCAGACCCGGGCCGATATGGCTTTGGAAAATAGCTGCTAGCATCAGTTGTTCAGCTGGAAAACCGGCCGTCATCGGTAAGGCCATGGACGCCATGCCAAACAGTAGAGCAAAACTAGAGGTGATCGGCATCACCCGTGCCAAGCCGCCCAGGTGGATCCAATCCGTTGAACCGAGCCGATAATGGATGAAACCGGCTATGAGAAACAATATGGAGCCAATCAGGGTAAAGTTGAGCAGTTGCAGCAGGGCCCCTTGCAAACCGGCCATACTGAAAGAGGCCAATGACAACACCACCAGCCCGACATGACTCATGCTGGAAAAGGCCAATAACTGGCGTAAGTTGCTCTGCACCATGGCCAATAAGGCACCATAAATGACGCCGATGACACCCAACCCGGCCAGCAGCCAGTGCAGTTGTTGGGCCGCTTGTGGGGCCAGGGGCAGGGCGAAACGGATCAGTCCATAGACCCCGAGTTTCAGGCCAACTAATGTTGCTGAGAGGGCAAATGGCCCTGCCATCACCACCAACGGCAACCAGCTGTGCAGCGGAAAGAGCGGCACTTTGACGGCAAAACCGACCAGCAATAACAAGAAGATGGGGATTTGAATCGCCACTGGATGCGGCTGAGTGAGCGATTGTACCAATAATTGCGGTAAATCAAACGATACCCCACCGGGATGATGGAGAGCCAAGAGCACCAAGCCAGCCAGTAGGGCGACTCCCCCAGCTAGCATAAATAGGGTGTATTGGATGGCGGCAAAACGTCTTTGCGGGCCAATACCATATAGACTAATCAGAAAATAAATCGGTATGATTGTCAATTCCCAGAATATAAAAAATAGTATCGTATCTAGTGCTGTAAAAATACCGATCATCAACCCTTCCAACACCAGCAATAATGCAAAATAGAGTTGGTAGGAAGCGGGCACCAGCCGCCACGAACCGACCACGACTGCTGTAAACAACAGTGCTGTTGCCGGTAGAAACGGGGCTGACAGGCCGTCAATGCCGAGGTGATAATGAATGTTGAGGCTGGGGATCCAGTCTGACCGCTCCATCAATTGAAAGCCACCTTGATGTGGTTGAACGGTGGCAACAACGATCAGGGATCCTAACAACTCCAGGAGCGTTGCCACAACAGCCAATGGACGTACTTGGTGGCGATTGGGCCACCCCCATAACAGCAGAGCGGCGACCAAGGGCCACGCGATGAGTCCGGTCAGCCAATGGCCATCCAGCCAACTGCTCATAGCGTTCACAGATAACCACGCAATGCTATTTCAAGTTGTTCTACCGAGGCGGTCATCAGTTCAAGCATGTGAATGGGTAACAGGCCCAACAACAGTATCAAAAATGCCAGCAAGCTGGCCGCACTGACCTCCGGCCAGCGTAAATCGGTGATAGAGGACATGCTGGGTTGTAGCGGCCCCGTGAATAGCTGGCTCACCGTGCGCACCGAGTAACCAGCACCGATCAGCATGGCCAGTCCTAAAGCAATCGCTGCTGACCAGCCCCAACGTTGGACGCTTCCCACCAATACATGCAGTTCGGCCATAAATCCAACCGTTCCCGGAATCGCCACGGCCGCTATAAAGGCAAAAGAGATAAAAAAAGCAAAACGTGGGGCGATGCGCACCAGCGAGCCGTAATGGGCAATGTCGCGGCTGTGGGTACGTTGATAGAGCAGGCCGGCCAGTAAAAAAAGGGATCCAGCGACTAGGCCATGGGCCACCATCTGCATTAATGCTCCTAACAATCCTACCACTGTTAGTGAGGCGATGCCGAGCAACGCCACCCCCATGTGGCTGATAGAGGAGTAGGCGATCATCGCTTTAAGGTCGCTTTGGCGCCAAGCCAATACCGCTCCATATAGCATGGTGATCCAGGCCAATGACGCAAGTAGCGGTTGCAGGGCGACGACGGCTCCGGGCAACATGGTGGCCGCACGGATCAGACCATAAGAGCCCATTTTGAGCAAAATACCCGACAGCAGGATGCTTACCGGGCTGGGAGCTTCGACGTGGACCAAAGGCAACCAACCATGG
>JADGCM010000230.1 GCA_015228995.1 Magnetococcales bacterium | reverse complement strand
ATCGGTCACATCTAGGGTGATCAAATCCATACATACCCGCCCCACCACTGGCACCCGCTCGCCTCTGACCACGGCCTGGGCCCGGTTACCGAGGCAACGACGATAGCCATCACCGTAACCGACCGCTACTTGAGCCAATCGCGACGGTCGCTGGGTGGTGGTACCATGTCCGTAGCCAAACGGGTGCTGCGCGGGTAGATCGGCCAACTGAATGATATGACTGATCCAGTGGACCACTGGCCGCAGCCCCTCGTCGCGCCAGCTCCGCTGCGGAAAGAAAGGCGAGGCGCCATAAAGCAAGATACCCGGACGAACCCAATGATAGTGGCTGGCTGGGTGAGCCAATACCGCAGCACTGTTGGCCATTGATATCTGCCACGGCCGCCCCGATGTTGTTGGCGGCAGCGCGGCCAATAATTGCTGCATCCGCACCAACTGACGGGCGTTTTCAGGGTGTTCTGGTTCATCGGCACAAGCAAAATGGGACACCAAACCCGCTAGCTGCAAGCCGGGATAAGAGGACAGTTCCCTGAGCAGGGTGGGAACGCGCTCGGGGGAGATGCCGAGACGGCCCATGCCACTGTCTACCTTCAAATAGGCCACTACTTGTTGTCCTGGTGTCAAGCTGGCCGCCAATCTGAGCGCTTGATCGCGACTGTGCAAGAGTGGTTGCAGGCCGAGTTGGATGACCAATTGCTCCATACCCGCCGTGAGACCAGACAACAATATAATGGGTTGGGTAATGCCAGCCGCTAGTAGTGCCTGCGCCTCCTCGATGAGAGCGACACAAAAGCCGTCGGCACCGGCTTGTGACAGGGTCCGTGCGATGGCCACGGCGCCCAAACCATAGCCATCCGCTTTGATTGCCGGATAAACGGCTACACCAGCACCGACTCGTTGTCGGGCGAGGCGAAAGTTGTGCACTACCGCTGCCAGATCGATCTCCAGCCAAGTCGGACGCATGGGCTCAATACTCCTTGGCATGGTTATCAAACCGGGTGAATTGATTGAGAAAGGTCAGAATGATGGTACCGGTGGGGCCGTTGCGCTGTTTGGCAATGATCACCTCGGCTTTGCCGGCCACAGTGGGGTCGTTACGTTTGTAATATTCCTCACGAAATACCAACAGCACCACATCGGCATCTTGTTCGATGCTGCCCGATTCACGCAAATCAGACATCACCGGCCGCTTATCGGTACGCCCTTCCGGGGAGCGTGATAGCTGCGATACCGCTACCACCGGTAGCCGCAATTCTTTGGCGATGGCCTTTAGTTCACGGCTGATTTCCGAGATTTCCTGAGTGCGGTTTTCAACGTTGTTTTGGCTGCCCCGCATCTGCTGCATGTAGTCAACAATGATCATTTGGATCTGCTTTTCCCGTTTCATGCGACGGGCCTTGGCACGCAATGAGGTGATGGACAAACCGGAAGTATCGTCGATATAGAGTGGCGCCCCAGAGAGTTGATCAGCGCTACGAGTCAGATCCCCATACTGTTGGTCACTCAGTTTACCGGTACGTAAGGCTTGGGCATCGATGCTCGCTACCGAGGAGAGCAGGCGCATGGCTAGCTGCTCCTTAGACATTTCCAACGAAAAAATACCAACCGGGACGCGATGTTTTAAGGCGCTGTTAGCGGCAAAATTGAGCGCCAATGCTGTTTTACCCATCGAAGGGCGACCAGCAACCACGATCAGATCACCAGCTTGCAGACCAGCTAATTTATCGTCCAGGTCAATAAACCCGGTGGGGACCCCAGTGATGGAGATGCGCTGCTCCATTAATTGCTCAATGCGGTCGAAGACCGGCACCAAGATCGACTTCATGTCGTGGTAGTTGGAACGGCGGTGCTCGCGACTTTCCCCCACTTGGAAAATTTGTTGTTCAGCATCATCCAGGATACGGTCCAAGCTGTCGTCGCTCTGATAGACCCGATCGACAATAGCCGATGCCTGCTGGGCCAAATCACGCATCACCGCCTTATCGTGGATCAAGCGGGCCCAGGCGCGGACATTGGCCGTGGCCGGTACGGTATCCACCAAGCGGGCCAAGTAGGCCGTGCCCCCTACCGATGACAGAGCGTCGTTTTTTTCTAAATATTGTTTTAGAATGACCGGGTCGGCTGGCTCACCGCGCTCCAACAAGACGGAGATGGCCTGATAGATAACCCGATGGGCACCGATGTAATAGTCGTCGGCGGTGATGATATCGGCAACATAGTCAGAAACAGTATTATCAAGCAGCAGCGATCCCAGAACCGATTGCTCTGCTTCCAACGAATAAAGGGGCAGACGCTGGGTGGATTCGGTATCGGACATACTTTGTAGCACCATAAAAAAATATGAATAATGAATCGCCTAAAACCGCCCTGCATCAGGGACACCGCCAAAGGGTGTATGAGCGGTTGTCACGGGAAGGATTGGCCCATTTCTCTCCCCATCAAGTGCTCGAACTGCTGCTGTTTTATAGCCACCGGCAAGGGGACACCAATGAGTTAGCCCACCAGCTGCTGCACCGCTTTGGTTCACTGGCGGCGGTGTTGGAAGCCAACCCCGCCGATTTGGCCAACGTCGCCGGTATGGGGAGTCGCTCAGCTGCTTTTCTAACCCTTATGCCCCAGTTGCTCCGCTATTACTT
>JADGCM010000229.1 GCA_015228995.1 Magnetococcales bacterium | reverse complement strand
CGTTGGGGCGTGCGTCGGTGGCTTTTTAGAACCAAGTGGGTGGAGTGACGGGCAGTGACTTTTCAGGAGCTTATTCTGGCCTTGCAGCTTTATTGGGCGAAGCAGGGGTGTATTGTCCAGCAGCCTTATGACATGGAGATGGGGGCAGGAACCTTCCATCCAGCCACTTTTTTGCGAGTGCTCGGACCGGAACCGTGGTCTACCGCCTATGTGCAGCCTTCCAGGCGTCCGACCGATGGGCGTTACGGGGATAATCCCAACCGGTTGCAGCATTATTATCAGTTCCAGGTGATTTTGAAACCATCGCCGATTGATATTCAGGAACTTTATTTGCAGTCGTTGCGTGCCATCGGTATTCTGCCGGAACAGCACGATATTCGTTTCGTTGAAGACGACTGGGAGAGTCCTACCCTGGGGGCCTGGGGGCTGGGCTGGGAGGTGTGGTTGGATGGCATGGAGGTGACCCAGTTTACCTATTTCCAACAGGTGGGCGGTATTGAATTACACCCGATTGCCGGGGAGATTACCTACGGCTTAGAGCGGCTGGCGATGTATATCCAGGGTGTCGAGAATGTGTTTGACCTTAAATGGACGCCGGAAATTAGCTATGGGGAGGTGTTCCACCACAACGAGGTGGAGTACTCACACTATAATTTCGACGCCGCCGATAGCGAGATGCTGTTTGAGTTGTTTGGTCGTTACGAAAAAGAGGCCGAGCGGTTGGCACAGCGGCAGTTACCGCTACCGGCCTACGATCAGGTGATTAAGAGTTCTCATGTCTTTAATCTGCTCGACGCACGCGGAGCCATCAGTGTGGCAGAGCGGGCCGGCTATATCGGTCGGGTGCGCACCATTGCGCGGCAGAGTGCTGAGGCTTGGTTGGAGCAGCGTCGCCTGCTAGGGTTTCCGCTCCTGCCGAAAGGGAATGAGGAGCGGGTAGCATGAGTGCAGGCCACGAATTTTTATGGGAAATTGGCTGCGAAGAGATCCCAGCACGGATGCTGGCCGATGCCATTGTCACCCTGCGCGAACGGATGGGCGCCGCCTTGAGCGAGGCGAATATTGACTTTGTTGCCATTGAGAGCCATGGCACCCCAAGGCGTCTGCTGGTGTGCGTCAGCGGCATGGCCGCTTCCCAGCAGGAACGCGAAGAATTGGTGCGGGGCCCTTCCCTGGACCGGGCTTTTGATGCCCACGGCAACCCGACCGCAGCCGCCTTGGGTTTTGCGCGCAGTCATCATGTGGCCGTGACTGAACTGGAGCAGCTTGAAATCGGTAAAGGACGCTATCTGGTGCGGCGGCAACGACTGGCGGGGCAGCCGACGGTGCAGATACTTCCACAACTGATGACGACGCTGCTGAAGCAATTTCCCTGGCCTAAATCGATGCGTTGGGGCAGCGGCAGCAGCCGTTTTGTGCGTCCGATTCAACGGATTGTGGCCCTGTTTGATGGTCAGGTGGTGCCGTTTGCCACAGCGGAGGGGATCGTGGCAGAGGGTAGGGTGGTCGGCCACCGGTTTATGGCGCCGACGCCACAGGCCGTCACTTCCATGGCTGACTATCGACGGCTGTTGCGGGCCAATCGTGTCATCCTCGATTTGGAGGAGCGCTGCCAGATCATCCGCACCATGGCGCAGCAGCAGGCGAGCCAAATCGGTGGCCGGGCGGTGATTGATGAGGCCTTGCTGGCCGAAAATGGGGCTTTGGTCGAGTGGCCAGTGGCGTTGTTGGGACAGTTTCCTTCGCATTATTTGGACATTCCCCCCGAAGTGCTGATCACCTCCATGAAGGCGCACCAGAAATATTTTGCGGTTATCGATAACGAAGGTCGCTTGTTGCCCCATTTTGTGGCGATTGCCAACATGGAGTTGGCCGATCCATCGGTGTTGGTCCGTGGTTATGAGCGGGTGTTGCGCGCCAGATTGGCAGATGCAGCTTTCTACTGGCAAGAAGATCGCCGGGTTGAACTGCGCCAGCGGCTCACCTCTCTGGAACAGGTGGTATTTCAGAACCGGCTGGGGAGCATGCGTCAAAAGGCGGAACGTCTGGCGCGTTTAACCGCTATCATCGCCCACGGTCTTGGGGAGGATGCTGCCACAGCCGAGGCTGCTGAGCAGGCGGGTCGTTATGCCAAGTGTGACCTAGTCACCGGTATGGTGGCGGAATTTCCCGAGCTGCAGGGCATTATGGGGGGGTATTATTACCCATTGGTGGATGACTCCGATCGTGGTCGGTTGGTGGCTCGGGCCATTGGTGAACACTATCAACCGCAAGGGGCCAGTGATTCATTGCCGACGTCACCGTTAGGCGCTATGCTGGCACTGGCGGATCGGTTGGATACGCTGGTGGGTTATTTTGGTATCGGGTTGGTTCCAACCGGCGCTAAGGATCCTTATGCTCTGCGTCGTGCGGCGTTGGCAGTGATCCGCATCCTGATGGGTAGATCTTGGTATCTGTCGTTGCGTTCGTTGCTGGAGCGGGCTTACGGCTTATATGACGGTGGGGTGTTCGGCGGTCAGGACCAGGAAGCCTGTCTCGCAGCACTGCTGCAATTTTTCGATGGCCGCCTAGCATCGCATCTGAAGTCGGGCGGCTTCTCCTACGACTTGGTTGAGGCGGTACAGGCGTTGGGCCTGGACGATGTGGTCGACGTT
>JADGCM010000016.1:16058-18341 GCA_015228995.1 Magnetococcales bacterium | reverse complement strand
GGGTAGAGCCAAAAGTTCTTGGTGCCAAAGCTGAAACCCTGGAAGAATGGGCCGATAAGTTCGTCGATGCCCATTCTCTGCAAGATATCTTCGGTGACGAGCCACAATCAGCGCATTGACCGGTGCTGATTGCAAACACACTCTTTTTTCCGTTGCGTTAACCCGGGTAGTTTGCCATACTGGGCATGGCTGGTTTCAGCCAATTATAAGCAATGCCCTATTTTTACCGAAGGGAACCGCCGCCATGACCACTCCTCCCGTCACCAATGCCCGTGAAATTCTGTTTATCGATACCGATATCACCAACTACCCATCGCTGCTTACCAGCGTAAGGGGGGGGGGTAGAAACTATACTAATTAATTCGGATAGCGATGGTATTGGGCAGATAACAACTGCTCTCGCCAACCGTTCCGATATCGCCGCTGTGCATATTTTCTCGCACGGCAGCCCTGGCCAGCTCTCCCTTGGTTCTGGCACACTCTCCCTCAGCACCCTATCCGCTTACACCCCGCAGCTGCAATCCTGGGGCAATGCCCTGACCGCTGATGCCGATATTCTGTTTTACGGCTGCAATGTCGCCGCCGATGGTACCGGCCTAGCCTTCATCAACGCCCTGTCCCAAACCACCGGTGCCGATGTCGCGGCTTCTAACGACCTGACCGGCGCGGCTAGACTGGGCGGTGATTGGCAGCTAGAGGTAAAAAGTGGGGTGGTAACGGCGCCCTCTTTGACGCCGGATTATGATGGAGTGTTGCCCAATCTCTCATTCACCACCGCTACCAACTATCCGGTCGGTAGTAGCCCTCAATCCGTCACCACCGCCGACTTCAACGGCGATGGCCGCCTCGACCTCGCTGCCGCTAATTATGAAAGTCATAATCTCTCCGTCCTGCTCGGTAATGGCGCCGGCGGCCTCAATACCGCTACCAACTATCCAGTCGGTAGTAACCCTATCTCCGTCACCAGCGGCGACTTCAACGGAGATGGCCGCCTCGACCTCGCTGCCGCTAATTATGAAAGTCATAATCTCTCCGTCCTGCTCGGTAATGGCGCCGGCGGCCTCAATACCGCTACCAACTATCCAGTCGGTAGTAACCCTATCTCCGTCACCAGCGGCGACTTCAACGGAGATGGCCGCCTCGACCTCGCTGCCGCTAATTATGAAAGTCATAATCTCTCCGTCCTGCTCGGTAATGGCACAGGCGGCTTCTCTAACGCTACCTACTATCCAGTCGGTAGTGGCCCTCACTCCGTCATCTCCGGCGACTTCAACGGTGATGGCCGCCTCGACCTCGCTGCCGCTAATCAGAGAGGTGCTGATCTCTCCGTCCTGCTCGGTAATGGCTCCGGGGGCTTCTCTACCGCTACTAACTATCCAGTCGGTGGTTACCCTCGCTCAGTTACCAGCGCAGACTTCAACGGCGATGGCCGCATCGACCTCGCTACCGCTAATTATGGCAATCTTAATCTCTCCGTCCTACTCGGTAATGGCTCCGGCGGCTTCTATGTCGTTACCTATTGTCCAGTCAATGCTCTCCCTTTCTCCGTCACCACCGCCGACTTCAACGGCGATGGCAAAATCGACCTCGCTGCCGATAATTTAGGCGATAGAGAACTCCCCGTCCTGCTCGGTAATGGCTCCGGCGGCTTTTCTAACGCTACCTACTATTCAGTCGGTAGTGGCCCTTACTCTAGCCCTTACTCCGTCACCTCCGGCGACTTCAACGGCGATGGCCGCCCCGACCTCGCTGCCGCTAATGCGGGCAGTGATACTCTCTCCGTCCTGCTCAATACCAGTGGTGATTCCGCAGTTACGCCAACCAGCCTTGAACTGCTGGCTGGCGATGATAGCAGGGCATCGGGCGATGGCGTGACGAATAAAACAAGTGTCACCATCACCGGTAGTGCTGAACCAGGGGCTAAAGTAACCCTGTTCGATGGCAGCAGCAGTAAAGGCACCACGACTGTCACCGCAACAGGCGAGTGGAGCGTTAAACTGACCAACTTGAGCCAAGGTAACCATAACTTCACCGCAAAGCAAGTAGTCGATGGCAAAACCAGTGATGCCTCGCCAACCCTGCTGGTCAGTATCGATACCAGCGTCCCGGCAGCAGTGACCAGTATGAAATATGCCGATAACCTGATCAGCGGTAAAGGCGAGGTTGGGGCTAACATCACCTTGTTTAACGATGCCAATAATAATGGCAAAGCCGATGAAGGCGAAGTAGTTGGTGAGAGCATTATCGTCGACGAAACAGGCAACTGGAGCAGCAGCGTTACGC
>JADGCM010000016.1:0-15958 GCA_015228995.1 Magnetococcales bacterium | reverse complement strand
GCTTCAAGGCAGTGCAGAGCGACTTAGCTGGCAATAGCAGTAAAGTCTCGGCAGCACTGCCAGTAACGATCCGCTCCGGCGAACCGTTATCCACTCCCACCGGCTTGGCTTTACTGGCCAACGATGATAGCGGTGTCACTGGCGATGGGGTTACTAATAAAACGAGTGTCACCATCGTTGGTAATGGAAAAAATGGGGCTAAAGTGGCTCTGTACGACGGCAGCAGTAGCAAGGGCACGGCCACGGTAACAGCGGCGGGAGAGTGGAGCGTTAAACTGACGGGCTTGAGCCAAGGCAGCCATACCTTGACCGCCAAACAGCTGGTCGATGGTGAGTGGAGCGATGCCTCGCCAGAGTTGAGCGTCAGTATTGATACCACAGCACCGGCAGCCGTGACCGGGATGCAATATGCCAATGACCTAGTCAGCGGTAAGGGTGAGGCCGGGGCTGCGCTTACCCTGTTCAACGACAGCAATGCCAATGGTCGGGCCGATGAAGGCGAAGCGGTTGGTGAGGGCATTACCGTCGATGAAACAGGCAACTGGAGTAGCAGCGTTACGCTGGATGTTGGCAAGTATAGTTTTAAGGCGATACAGAGCGACTTAGCTGGTAACGTTAGCAAAGTGTCGGCAGCACTGCCAGTAACGATCCGCTCCGGCGAGCCGTTATCCACTCCCACCGGCTTGGCTTTGTTGACTGGCGATGATAGCGGTATCGCGGGCGATAACGTCACCAATAAGACCGGCGTGACCGTGACCGGTAGTGGCGAGATAGGGGCTAAAGTGGCTCTGTACGACGGCAGCAGTAGCAAGGGCACGGCCACGGTAACAGCGGCGGGAGAGTGGAGCGTTAAACTGACGGGCTTGAGCCAAGGCAGCCATACCTTGACCGCCAAACAGCTGGTCGATGGTGAGTGGAGCGATGCCTCGCCAGAGTTGAGCGTCAGTATTGATACCACAGCACCGGCAGCCGTGACCGGGATGCAATATGCCAATGACCTAGTCAGCGGTAAGGGTGAGGCCGGGGCTGCGCTTACCCTGTTCAACGACAGCAATGCCAATGGTCGGGCCGATGAAGGCGAAGCGGTTGGTGAGAGCATTATCGTCGACGAAACAGGCAACTGGAGCAGCAGCGTTACGCTAGAGGTTGGCAAGTATAGCTTCAAGGCAGTGCAGAGCGACTTAGCTGGCAATAGCAGTAAAGTCTCGGCAGCTCTGCCCGTTACCATCCGCAACGGAACGATGACCCCTCCCACCGGTTTGGCTTTGCTGCCGACGGATGACAGCGGTGTGGCTGGCGATGGCGTCACCAACAAAAGTGCTGTCAACGTTGTCGGCAGTGGCGAAAGCGGCGCCAAGGTGGTGCTGTTTGAGGGCAGCGCCGTCAAAGGAACCGCAACTGTCACCGCTGCCAGCAACTGGAGCGTTAAGGTGGCTGGTTTGGGCCAAGGGATGCACAGCTTTACCGCCCAACAGCTGGTCGATGGCATCAGCAGCGACCTGTCGGCCCCATTCGAGGTCTCCATCGACACCAGCGCTCCCCTGGCCCCGACCGGCCTGGACCTAGCCGCCAGCAGCGATGGTGGCACATCAGATAGCGATAACATCACCAGCGTTACCGAAAATCTGGCCTTCAGCGGTAAGGGCGAAGCCGGTAGCTCGGTGATTTTGTTTGTTGATAAAAACAAAAACAGCAAGTTAGATGCTAGCGAGACACGGGCCAACGAGGCTATCGTGGTGGGAGAAAATGGCAGCTGGAGCGGTGTTTTGGCCACCTTGGCCGCCGGTACCCACGCCATCGTCGCCAGCCAAAGTGACCGGGCCGGTAATGTCAGCAAGGGCAGCCTGGTCTTGAGCGTAGTGGTCGATACCGTTGCCCCAGCAGCCCCGACCAAACTTGATTTGGCTGCTGAAGACGACAGTGGCAACAATAAGAGCGATAATATCACCACCCGCACCAATGGCTTATCTATCAGCGGTAGCGGCGAGAAGGGGTTGCGCCTCTACTTGGTGGAGGGGGAAGCAACCGGCATTGAGGGGGCGCTGGCAACGGCCACCGTCAATAGCAGTGGTCAATGGACGGCGGATATCGCCGAATTGGCAGTGGGTAAACATGCCATTCGGGCGCTGCAAATGGATTTGGCGGGCAATCTCAGCCCGGCCTCGACGGCGTTGGCACTGGAGATTATCGAGTCGGTACCACCCGCAGCACCGACCGCCTTGGCCCTGCTGGCCGCCGACGACACCGGCATGGCCGCCCTGCCGGAGACCCTGAAGGATGGTATGACCAGCAAGGACAAAGCGTTGACCATCACCGGCATTGCCCTGCCAGGAGCCCAAATCGCTCTGTTTGAGGAGGGCGTCAGCAAAGGCAGTACCAATGCCACCACGGCTGGCAACTGGAGTGTCAAGTTGGCCAGCTTGACTTCTGGAGCCCATACTTTCACCGCCAAACAAACTACCGATACCGGTACCAGTGTTGATTCAGAACCGCTGGCCGTTACCGTTGACACCGGCTCGCCAACCACGCCAGCTGGGTTGCAGGTGGAGGGCAGCTTGTTGGCCATTTATACCGCACCGAGTGGCGCTGACTTAGCCATTACCGGCAACGGCGATGATGGGGCCCTGTTGTTGTTGTTCGACGATGTCAACAAAGATGGGAAAATCAACAGCGGCGAGCTATTGACCACCACCACCGTCTCAGGTACCACTTGGGCCACCACCATTGATCTGTTTGGTGGCAGCCATACCATCAAAGCGATCCAAACCAATCTCGCCGGTACTTCTAGTAAGGCCTCGGCGGCGTTGCCGATCGTGGTGCAAACCCCAGGCGGCTTTGATCTGGCCAGCGATGATGATACTGGCCTCTCCAATGCCGACAATATTACCTTCAAACGCTCCAACCTAACCTTGTCCGGTAGCGCTGCCGGAGCGAAATTCGTGACCCTATTCGTTGATGGTGCTAGCGATGCTTTTGCCACCGCAGCAGTCAGCAAGGGATTGTGGAAAACCGATCTCAGCCTATCGGGTGGCAGTTACAGCATCACTGCCTCCTCAACCGACAGCAGCGGCACCGAGAGTTTGCAGTCGATTCCCTTCATCCTGATCGTCGATGAAGAAGAGCCCGCTGCCCCCACCGAGATGACCATTGCCGACCAGGAGGTAGCCAGCCAGCACATCAGCAACAAAACCGCTGGGCTGGTAGTCGTCGGCCGTGGTGAGCCCGGGGCCAGTGTCACCCTGTTGGAAAACAAGGCCACTTTGGGCACGGCTAACGTCGATGACGAAGGCAACTGGCGGCTGACATTGACCAAAATCAGCAACGGCAGTCATACTCTGACAGCAAAGCAGACGGATGTGGCCGGTAATATCAGTCCGCTCTCCGAGCAACCGTTACGGATCAGCATCGACAGCACTGCCCCAGCGGCGCCGAGCAATCTAAAATTCAGCAGCAGCACCAATATCGTCAGTGGCAGTGGGGAAGCGGGGGCGACGCTGACCTTGTTCAAAGATGTCGATAATAATAGCCGCTGGGATGTAAACAACGACGACCTGATCGGTAGTGATGCGGTAGCGAATAATGGCAAATGGAGCCTGACGGTTGACTTGGCTGCTGGACCTCACAACAACATCCGCGCCATTCAAACCGATGCTGCCGGTAATATCAGCAAGGCTTCCAGCGCTTTGAACATCACCATCGCCGCTGCTGGTCTGACGCGGGCAATGCAGAGCTATCTTGGTCTTCCCCCTCACCCCCCAACCCCCTCTCCCACAAGGGGAGAGGGGGAGTATGCAGCGGCCTCTGCTTTGGTAAACAACGTCGAGGTCATGCAGGACAACCGGATAGCGTTACTAACGGGCTGAGATCTGTAGTAAAAACAATATCATGTCCCCCATCTCCCCTTGTGGGAGAGGGGGCCGGGGGGTGAGGGTTCCTTCATCGCCACATACTCAACAATAAACCGAGCCACTTGGCTAGGGTCGTTGAGAGGTAAACACGGCAGACTAGTCACCAAATGAGGATCATCGCTGGCAACAGCAACAATGCTCTTGTCGTCGTGCCACCAGTGGGATGGTGCCGATGGCTCGCTCTGTTGTCGGTGGACTGCAATTTTAGCGTGGCTATGGCCACGCGCGCCCTCCAAAAGGATAAGATCGTGGTTTTCTGCCAAGTGGGCTAGATGGGTCGCTATCGGTAACTGTTCGCACTCCTGAATCATGAACCAGCGCTGCGGACCGGTGAACAGCACCGTCTGGGCCCCAGCTTGGCGGAACCGATAAGAATCCTTACCAGGCACGTCTGGTTCACAGTTATGGTGGCCCTGTTTGATGGCGGCCACACGGAGGCCCTGTTGGGTCAGAATGGTAATAACCTGCTCCATCAGAGTGGTTTTACCGCTACCGCTGCTGGCCACAAACCCCATCACCCGCTGCATATCTTCATCCTCCCAATGATGGCATTGAATGCGCTACAAATTGGCTAGATTGCCGATCAAACTCGTGCTGACGTGGCTTCTGCCGAATGGCTGCCACAATATGATCCCGTAACACTTGGTCACTACTGCCGCCACGCAATAACGTCAGCAAGTCAACACGGTTGCTGCGCCCTAAACAAAGCACCAATTCACCCTGCGCTGTCAATCGCACCCGATTGCAGCTGTCACAAAAATGCTGTGATAGCGCTGAAATAATGCCAACGTCAACCCCTAAACCAGCAATATGGTGGTAGCGGGCGGGTCCGGCACCGATGGGCTCGGTAACCGGTTGATAGGGAAGATCGGATCGGACCCCAAAATGTTGCTGGATGCGCTCCATAATGACAGTAGCCGGCATAAAATGGCCCATGATGGCCCGTCCCTCGTTACCAACGGGCATGGCCTCAATAAACCGCAACATCAGCCCACGCTGGCCCGCAAAGGTGACCATAGCTGGGATTTCGTGGTCGTTGATTCCGCCCATCACCACCATATTAATTTTAATGGGCTGAAAACCAGCGGTCACGGCAGCATCGATACCCTGCAACACCTGTTTCAGATCACCTCCACGGGTAATGGTGGCAAAGGCGTCCGGATCAAGCGAATCCAATGAAATGTTGATACGTTGAACACCCGACTGGCGCAACGGCAACGCCAGCGATGGTAGCAAAAAACCATTGGTTGACAGCGATAAATCCTCAAGTCCGGGCAGCGCCTGAAGGGCGATGGCCAAGGGCAGCAAGTCGCGCCGCAATAATGGTTCCCCACCGGTGAGACGGATATGAGCCACCCCCAATGCTACAAACAACCGCACCAACCGCACCGTTTCCGCTAGGCTCATCGCCGCCTGCTTGGATGGATCCCTGCCCTCGCACATCACACTGTCGTGGGCCGGGCGACAGTAGTGGCAGCGAAAATTGCAGCGATCGGTAACCGATAACCGCATATAGCGGATGGTACGGCCAAAGGAGTCGATCAGGGCCAGCGGTGCTGGACCGACCTCACCCATCGTCATTACGGATGAAATGGCCGCTGCGGCCACCACTTTTTTCCAGCAGACGAACAGCCCCCAACACCATGGTGCGGTCTACCGCCTTGCACATATCGTAAATGGTGAGGCCAGCAATGGCAACGGCGGTCAAGGCCTCCATCTCAACCCCCGTTTTGCCGCTGCAAGTGACGCGGGCAGTGATGATAATCGCCGACCGATCCAACTGGGGTTGAAAATCAACATGAACCGACGTCAGCGGCAGTGGATGACAGAGCGGAATCAGCTCATCCACCTTTTTGGTGGCCAAAATGGCCGCCAGCCGTGCCACACCCAATACATCGCCTTTGCTGTTGCTGCCCGACAGAATGAGCTGTAGGGTGGCCGGTTGCATGGCCACCTCGCCTGCCGCTATCGCCATCCGTTGGCTGTCGATTTTATGCGATACATCGACCATACGGGCAGCGCCGCTGCTGTCAAAATGGCTCAGCTCAGTCATAGCGGATCAGCCAGACATCGACCAGTCCCTCATCCTCCACCCGTTCGACCTCTTCAGGCAGGGCAATGAAGGCATTGGCAGCTGCCAAACCAGTGAGCATACCAGAACCTTGGCCACCAATGCTCTCGACCCAAGCACCGTCGGGGTCGAAATGGACGAAACCGCGTAAAAACTCCATGCGATCGTGCCGCTTATGCCAGCCACCTTTGAGAGGCAGTTGCAGACGCTCATCAAGTTCTGGGATGGCTCCCATCAGACGCAACAGGGCCGGACGCACCACCAACAGCAGCACCGCCAAACTGGAGACTGGGTTACCGGGCAAGCCGAAGAATGCCGCTTTCCCCAATCGTCCATAAGCCTGCGGTTTGCCCGGTTTCATAGCCACCTTCCAAAACACAATGGAACCAAGCTCCGACAACACCGTTTTCACCAGATCGAGGTCTCCCTCAGACACCCCCCCTGAGCTGATGACGGCGTCAGCCACCTCACTGCCATGACGCAGCGCTGCGGCAATTTCCTGGTGATGGTCACGTACCAGACCCAGGTCGATCACCTCGCAGCCAAGAGCGGTCAGACAACCCATGATTGCGGTGCGGTTGCTGTCGTGGACACAACCAGGCGGCAGCGGCTCGCCAGCGGCAACAACCTCGTTGCCTGTTGAGAGGATAGCAACACGGACGCGGCGCTTGACCTCTATCTGCACCATGCCCAGCGAAGTCAATAGACCCATATCGGCCGGCCTCAACCGCCGACCAGCCGATAGCACCACCCCTCCACGGCGAATATCTTCCCCAGCGCGTCGGATGTGCTGATGCTTCTTTTGGCCAGCAGGAATGATGACCCAATCGCCATCACGACTAACATTTTCCTGGATGACGACACAATCGCAACCCGGCGGAATGGGAGAGCCGGTCATGATACGTGCCGCCTCGCCAGCGGCTAATGGCGGTAAGGGTGCCGTCCCTGCGGGGGCATAAGCGGTGACACGCAGTCGTGTCTCCCCGGTGGCGGCGAGATCCTCGGTGCGGATCGCATAGCCATCCATTGCTGAGTTGTCATGATTGGGGACATCGACAGGGGAGACCGTTATCCTGTTTAACACCCGACCCAACGCTTGCGTGGTGGGGATCCATTCGGTATCGGGCACCGGCATCACGTTATCGAAGACCCGCCTGCGCGCTTCGTAAAATGAGATCATTGTTCTTCTCCCTGGTTAGCCATGGCCACCTCCCCGCGCCATGCGCAAGATGTGCGGGATCAGATCGGCAATGGCATGAAAACTATGGCTGGCCCCTCGTGTCGAACCGGGTAGGTTGACCACCACTGTCTGATGACGCAGGGCGACGATACCACGGGTCAAAACAGCGCTGCGTACTTGTTGCAGACCCTGTTGACGGATCAGCTCCGCCAGACCCGGCAACTCACGATCACAGACATCACGGGTTGCTTCCGGAGTGACATCACGTGGCCCGGGGCCAGTACCCCCACTGGTCAGCACAACATCAAGACGACGTTGATCGGCTAGCTCTATTAATAACTGGCCGATCATGGCACGATCATCTGGCAGCAAGTGACGATAGGCCACCGTAGCACCACGGGCCTCCAGCTGCTGCACCAGCGCATCACCACTCTGGTCGTTATCGATGGTGCGACTGTCCGATAACGTTACCACAGCCACCCGCAGCCCCGACCATTCGCCATGTTTGGCGGTCGTTGCGGAGTGACATCCCGGGCAGTGATCGACCCAGCGGCTGACATCTGCTGCGATTTCTTTTTTCCATAGTGTTGCCCGCTGTTTGAGTTGATCGATGGTATAACGGCAGGCGTCGAAGGCGGCGGCACGGTGGGCTGCGGCCACTACCACCAACACAATTTGTTCAGCTGCCGCCAACCGCCCGACCCGATGCACGATCGTAACCCCCTCGACAGTAAACTGTTCTCTGGCCTCGGTGGCAATCTGCTGCAACTCGGATTCGGTCATCCCCGGGTAATGTTCCAACTCAATAGCCGTGACCCGCTCATCACCGGTAAACTCACGCACCACCCCCACAAAGGAGACGATGCCGCCAACCGTCTGGTATCGCTGACGTAGCTGCTGCACCTCTTGCTCCAGCGAAAAATCATCTAGCTGGACACGAACTGTGATCATGCTGATCACCCACCACTGACAGGAGGAAAGAGGGCTATCTCGTCATGATCGGTGACAAGATCGTCCGTTCTGGCATGGCGCTGGTTCACGGCTACCTGCAAGGACCGATCCTGCAACACACTGGCAAACGGCTCACCACGAGACTGCAACCAGAGCAACAGATCGGCCACGGTTGCCACCTGCGCTGGTATGGTCAACTCCAGTGTCGCCTGACCTAATTGTTCGCGAATGCGGGCAAAAAAGAGAAAATGGGCCACGGTTACCTTACCTTCCAACCAATAATCTGTTCCGCTTGGTAAACATCTTCCAAGGTGTTGACATTGAAAAATGGGTCATACCGATCGGTATCGTGGGAAAAATCGACCACTCGGTGTGGTATTGTGGCGAGGCCGCGACCCAACGCCAAGTGATTATGATCAAGCTCCCCGCTGATCCAGGAGAGCAGTTGTCCCGGCCACAGCGTCATCACGGGGTGACTACGCCCGCGCCAAGCAGCTATCGCTGGCAAAGCCGTGCCTTGCACCGACCGGTATAGTCTAGTGGCTAGATCAAGCGGGAAAAAAGGCACATCGACCGCCACCGTCAGCAACCAATCCGCTTGCGTCGCCAATAAACCCGCCTCAATGCCCGCCAGTGGGCCCAAATGGCCAGGCCGCCGGTCAACGACCACTTTCGCACCCCTCACCCTGCCCTCTCCCACAAGGGAAGAGGGTAAAGAAGCCGCTGCATGCTCCCCGTGGGCACTGATCCAGATCTCGCTCACCTGTGGCGCTAGCCGGGTAATAGCATGAGACAATAACGGCCGACCAGCTAAAGTCATCAAAGCCTTATCGCTCCCCATACGCTGGCTGCGTCCACCCGCCAAGATCAACCCAGCAATCGCCATCTGTTGCGTGTGGGACTCGTCTTCGGGTATCTTTGCGTCAGGTATCGTTGGCATCTGTGGGAGGTTAGAGCACATTATGAACGTCATACTCAATGGCGAGGTAAAGAATATCACACCAGATTGCACCGTCAATGATTTGCTGGGTCAGATCGCCTGTGATCCTGACCGGGTGGCAGTTGAGCTCAATCTGACGGTTATTCCGCGTGACCGTTTCAACTCGGTCCACTTACAGGATGGCGACCAAGTTGAGGTGGTCCATTTCATCGGTGGCGGATCGGATGACATCGAGGATCCGTTGCATATCGCCGGGCGTACTTTTCACAGTCGTCTGTTGGTCGGCACCGGTAAATATCGTGACTTCGACGAGACTGCCCGGGCTGTCGCCGCTTCTGGGGCTGAAATCGTCACCGTTGCGGTGCGCCGCGTCAATATCAGTGACCCCCAAGCGCCGATGCTGACTGATCATTTAGATCCAAAACGCTATACCTACCTCCCCAACACTGCCGGTTGTTACACCGCCGAAGACGCGGTGCGTACCTTACGACTGGCCCGTGCAGCCGGGGGCTGGAATTTGGTCAAATTGGAAGTATTGGCCGATGCCAAATATTTATGGCCCAACACCCCGGAAACGCTTAAGGCGGCGGAAATTCTAATTAAAGATGGGTTTGAGGTGATGGTTTACACCACAGACGATCCCTATCTGTGTCAACAATTCGAGCAGATGGGCTGCGTCGCCGTGATGCCATTGGCCGCACCTATTGGTTCTGGGCTGGGCATTCGCAATCCGTTTACCCTGCGCATTATCATTGAGCAAAGTCATATTCCAGTGTTGGTCGATGCTGGCGTCGGTACCGCATCCGATGCCGCAGTAGCGATGGAGTTGGGCTGCGATGGTGTCCTGATGAACACCGCCATTGCCGAGGCTAAAAATCCGGTGCAGATGGCCACGGCCATGAAGCTGGCGGTGCAATCCGGCCGACTAGCTTGGCGTGCCGGGCGCATGCCGCGCAAGCTGTATGCGTCAGCCTCCTCACCCCTGGATGGCACGTTCTTCTAAGGTGGAGATGTCGTGGGACTTTCGCTGGCCCGATCCGGTCGCTTTACGGGTGGCCTCCGAGCGTATTTTAGACGCCCTACCCGATGGCGTTAAGCTCAACCGGCGTATCGTTATCACGGTGCGTTTGGAGGATGCCTCTCGCAGCGGCGTTGTCACCTCG
The DNA here is from genome assembly GCA_015228995.1 of Magnetococcales bacterium. GTDB lineage: Bacteria > Pseudomonadota > Magnetococcia > Magnetococcales > JADGCH01 > JADGCH01. Next base: position 5,745 of record JADGCM010000016.1, on the reverse strand, counting down.
GCCTTGTTGGCGACTCCGTGGGCAGTGGAACGCGTCTACTGGAAAAGCCCAACCTGGACAGAACCGATGCCGGTTGCCTCAGCGTTGCCACTAGAGACGGATGAAACGGGACGCGTCACCGCCAAACAAGGCCTTGTATTGACACTCCAACAGCGGCGTATCCCGATTCTGACGGCATGGGAACCAGAAACAGGTCACTACTTCGTTGAGCCGTTAATCGCTCCCGTACTGGAATTTGAACACGCCGAGGCAGCACTGGCCGCTGTGGCGGGCGTCAATCCGTTGTCTCAACCTTTGCAGAAACCCATTAGTCGGCGCCATTTAATAACACTATTTCGTTGATTGTTATCTATATTTATTAAATGGCCTATAACTTGCTTTCGTGACGTAATGATTGGACCATTCCCTTGGTAGATATTTTTGCTTGATTTCTTCGTAAAGGAAGGTCTATAATGCCGGGATTCATTTAATGGTCTATTTTTGTTTAGCCGATTTCCGAAAATGGAATACGGTTATATCGTAGGAATCTGATGTCACTCAGATGTTGTTTCAGATTCTTTAACCATTCTGCAATAAACATATCGCAGTTCAGATCAGGGAGAATTTAGAAAATGCAGACGATTAAATCCGCCTCGACCTTATTGCTGGCCGTCGTTCTGGCTAGTGGCTTGGCTATGTCTGGTTGTTCCTCGGCGAAGCAAACCGATGAGCAGACCCGTATCGAAGAGTTGGCTCGCAAGGCTGAGCAAGACCGTATTAAGGCCGAGCAAGACCGCCGCGCTGCTGAGGCTGCGCTGCAACGCGCTGAGCAGGACCGTATGGCTGCTGAGCAGGCTCGTCGCGATGCCATGGAAGCCAAAGAGAAATCACGCACCAGCGCCGAGAAAGCCAAGAGAGCTTTCCGTCACGGCCTGCGCAAGTAGTTTACAGACAGCCCTTACGGCTGTTTATCCTTCTGAGCCCTGGGGATCTAACCACGATCTCCAGGGCTTGTCATTCGCTCCGGCGGCTCTTTGATTCCCCCACCGTCAGCACTCAAAAAATAGGTCAGGCAACGCGCCAGACCGTCCGATATTCATATCAATGTTGTGTGATTCGTTATTTATTTTATCGGTTATTTCGCTTCGCGGGGTCGTGATTGGCCCTCTATCGGTGTTCCCCCTTGCCCGGCGCCCTGCCGGGCGCTTTTTTTATGATTTATGGCGACCGCGCAGCGCTGAAGCGGTCTGCTGAGCCATAAAAAGCATTAGTTCAATTTTATCCAGTGGCTGTCCATCAAGAATCTGCGCTGCTGTTCTGGTCAAGCACCCCGACCAAGCCTGATATAAACGGTCAGCGCCGTTACCTTTTTTTTGCTCTTGAAACCAAAGGGCCGCCCAAATCATCATTTCGGCCCAGCGTTGCCTTTGCGGGTCATAAAATTTCTGCAACAGCTGTTTGGTCAAAATAGCCTCACGGCGAATGCGTGTCGTGGTCAAAAACTCGGCGATGGCCCCATTATCTTCAAACCAGCTATCCATGATGTTTAAGCGGTGCGCTTGTAACAGTAGCGACACGTCAAGCGGCTGCTCCCCCGCTGTGGCGTCCATCGACCCAACGCCTGGTTCAATATTCAGTAGCGCCTGTAACCGTTGCTGAACGTCAATAGGCTGCGGCAACCACTCGGTGGCACCGATTGCCTCGGCAATCTGTAACAACGCGGGCGGTGGAATCTCTCCCTGTTCGAGACAGACGTGGAGGTGATGTCTGACGATGCAATCGACCAACGACCTCGTAACCGGCCCAGCATCCTGGCTAAGTAGATGCTGCATACGGACGTTGATCTCCTTACGCGACAGCCCTCCCTCGCTCCAAACGTCTGAGAAACCCTGTGTCTGCCTGGTTAAGATGGCTGACCAACGGCAGCTTCGCCCCGACTGAGAAACAATCATGACCCCGTGGCTGCCCGAACCATCGATCAACATCGAGTGATAGGAAATGATCTTGTCACATTCCGGCCACTGCGCACAAGCAACCCCCTTTTTACGCGCCGCCCGGGTCACCAAATCGATTGCTTTACGATCATTTTCCGGTAACCAATTACGCATGACGATCAGCCGTCGCAAAGCACTGGGCGTCACCGTCCCGGCATGAAACAACAAACTCTCCGAAGCCGTTTTACGAACCGAGGCATCACGACTTAAAATCAGCAAGGCCACCGCGTCACTCATGCCAGACTGTCCACCGATGCGGCAAGACTCCCCTAATGCAAACGAACGCGTCTCGTTCGGCATGGCCCGCACCAACTCTTCTAACAAGGAACAGAGCGCAAAGGGATCCCCCCCGTGCTCCTGCAGCAACTGTTCAATCGCCTCACCAAAACTCTCGGGAGTCAACACTTGACCAGCCGTTTCCTCAGTCATCAAGTCTTGGTAGCTAGCCACCAGACTCGGTTCTATTGTCAATTTGCACTCGTTCATCAGACTGAACAACGTCGTTACAAACACCCCCGATAAACGCCTGTCTCGTATCAAACGCACCAACTCGTTCTGGAAGTCGGCAATTAACCGTATCGCCCAATCGTACCGGCGCTCAACATCGTAACGAATACTATCCAATAGATAGGAAAGCTGCACGAGATAGGCCGTCACCAACGCCTCGTCCGCCGGGGAGGGTTCTGACGTCATCGCCGCGAAAAGATCCTCCAACGTGGCAAGAATCTCAAAGACAGCTTCCGGTCGAGATTCGAGGAACGCCATATGTTCTTCCGCCATGACGGGCGGACGATCTCGCACAATCAATGCCGCAATACGTTTGGTCTCCTGACTCAACCTGTCCGTCAGCGGCGAAGACTCCCGTGGCAACCTGCCACGACCCGTCGATCCGGCCGTCTGCGGCGACGTCCCCGGCCACTCAATGAGTTGGGCCACCTCCATCTTCTGTTGAGACATAGCCTTTAATTGGGCAATAAGATCTGGATCCAATACCATCCACTGCTGCTGATGCAAGAATTGCAACAGCGACCCCAATACCAAACAGAACCGACTCGAATCTGCAGCAGAACCGACCTGCGTCATGAAATGCCGCGTAAGACAGTGTTGCACGGATTTAGGCTGCCAAAACGGCAGGACTTGTTGATATTCTCTCCACATCAAATCTACAAACAACAATACCCATTTTGCGTATTGTCGTCGTTCTCGGCTGCGCATCCAGTCAGGAGATAATGCACTCTGCACAAAGGCAGGCCACCACTCCACCAGACTCTGTCGCACCACATCTATATCAGCGGCGACATCACTCGGTTGATCGGTCATGTCACTCTTCCACTGGCAGAACAACATTCCTGGAACTGTACGCACCGATTTCTGAGGTAATTTCCTGGATCATGTACTGCACGGTACGCAACTGCGGCTCCGAAATGGTAGCAAAAGCGTCGTCACGCCACGGCTTCGCCTCATCGTGACCACTACTGACAGCAATATCGAGCCAGATACAGGCGTACAACGGATCACTTTTTGCTAACGCCCCCAACCCTTCACGGTACATGAGTCCCAGCACTGCCTGAGAGGCACTATCTCCCTGCATAGCGGCACGGCAAAACCACTGCATACTCTCTTCGTCATCCATCGGCACGCCACCTCGCCCAGCGGCATACATGGCCCCAACGTGATACTGGGCGCGAACGCTACCTTGCTCAACCGCCATGCGATACCACCTCATCGCTTCGTGATCACTTTGGGTCAAACCACCACGACCGGCCGCGTAGAAGGAGCCGAGACTGCTCATGGCATGGGCGTTGCCCTGATTGGCCGACAACCGATACCAGTGTAACGACTCCTGGTCATCCTGCTGCACGCCACATCCTTTCTCGTACATAAAACCGAGACTATTTTGGGCATAAGAATTCCCTTGTTCAGCAGCCAAGCGATACCAGTGCGCCGCCGCTACGTCATTCTGCGCCACACCGCGCCCCTTCTCGTACATAATGCCCAATTGAAATTGAGCCCGAGCATTGCGCTGTTCTGCCGATAGACGGTACCATCTAACCGCCTCGTCGCTGTCTTGTGGTACACCACGACCACGATCGTACATAAAACCGAGGCTATTCTGGGCGTAGGCATTGCCATGTTCTGCGGCACGACGGTACCACACCACCGCTTCGGCGTCGTTCTGTTCGGCGCCTCGTCCCTTGTAATACATGAAGCCAAGGCTGTTTTGCGCATAGGCGTTACCTTGTTCCGCCGCCAACCGGTACCAACGCACCGCCTCCGTATCGTTCCGCTCGACACCTCGGCCCTTGCCATACATCACCCCGAGATTAAACTGGGCACTGGCATTGCCCTGCTCGGCCGCCTTGCGATACCAACGTATGGCCAGCACGTTGTTTTGCTCAACACCGCGCCCCTTGTCATACATAAAACCGAGGCTGTTTTGGGCCTCGCTGTGCCCCTGCTCCGCTGCCATGGCGTACCAACGCACCGCTTCCTGGTCGCTACGCATGACACCACGACCCTTGGCATACATGAAGCCAAGACCATTTTGAGCCTCCATATGCCCCTGCTCTGCCGCCGCACGATACCAGTAAACGGCTTCGGTATCGTCGCGCAACGTCCCTCGCCCCTTGGCATACATAAAACCCAGGCTGAATTGGGCACTGGCGTTACCTTGCTCGGCCGCCATACGGTACCAACGCATCGCCTCAGCCTCGTCACGCGCTACCCCCCGACCCTTGGCATACATGACCCCCAAATGGAACTGGGCATGCACCTCCCCTTGCTGAGCGGACATGAAGAACCAGCGCACCGCTTCAACGTAATCTTGAGTAACCCCTTCTCCCTTGTCATACATAAATCCCAGGTTGAATTGGGCACTCGCATTGCCCTGTTCTGCCGCCAGACGATACCACTTTACCGCCTCAGCATCGTCCCTAGGAACACCCAATCCTTTGTCATACATGAAACCAAGACTATTTTGAGCATAATTATTGCCATTTTCAGCCGCCAGCCGGAACCAACGCACCGCCTCGACGTAATCCCTGCCAACACCCAGTCCCTTGTCGTACATAAAACCCAGGTTAATTTGAGCACTGGTATTGCCTTGATCAGCCGCTAACTGGTACCACTTGACCGCCTCAACGTAGTCTTGTGGCACTCCCTGCCCTTTATCGTACATGAAACCAAGACTATTTTGAGCATCGGGATGTCCCTGATCAGCAGCCTTACGATACCAATACACAGCCTCGGCATCATCTCGTGACACCCCTTTGCCTTTAACGTACATGAAGCCGAGGTTGAATTGAGCACTGATGTTCCCTTGCTCGGCAGCTTTGCGGTACCAACGAACCGCTTCAGCATCGTCTTGGGGTACCCCCCGGCCTTTGTCATACATGAAGCCAAGGCTGGTTTGCGCGTCGGCATTCCCCTGCTCAGCGGCAAGGCGGAACCAGTGGACCGCCTCCATGTCGTCTTGGGTGACGCCACGGCCTTTACCATACATGATGCCTAGGTAGAACTGCGCATGCGCATCCCCCTTCTCAGCAGCTTGGCGGTACCAACTCACCGCCTCGTTGTCATCCTGCGTCACACCGCGGCCACGGTCGTACATGAAGCCCAAATTAAACTGGGCACTGGCATCCCCCTGCCCGGCAGCTTGACGGTACCATTTCACCGCCTCGTAATCGTCCCGATCCACACCACGACCACTATCGTACATGAAGCCAAGACTATTTTGAGCACGCGCGTCGCCCTGTTCTGCGGCCCGACGATA
>JADGCM010000228.1 GCA_015228995.1 Magnetococcales bacterium | reverse complement strand
CCCCTCACCCCCCAACCCCCTCTCCCACAGGTGGAGAGGGGGAGCATGAAGCAGCTTCTTCACCCTCTCCCCTTGTGGGAGAGGGCAGGGTGAGGGGTGCAGTGCATAGTCGTCAACACTTGTAAGGAGAAATAGGGATGTCTGGGACCATTACAGTGAATCGCAACGATAAAGAGGTTTCTATCAGCATCAAGGGGCGATTTAACTTCGAGATGCACTCGCAATTCCGTACCGCTTATCAGAGTGAGATTGATCCTGCGGCACGCTCTAATCGGAAGTTCATTATTGATTTATCCGGAACGGAATATATCGATTCTTCGGCGCTGGGGATGTTGTTGTTGCTGCGTGAGGAAGCGGGCGCCAACGAGGCCAACATTGAAATTGTCAATACCCGTCCCGAGATCCGTAAGATTCTTGAAACGGCCAACTTCCAACGTCTTTTTAAGATTATCTAGTCCTGCACTCATATGAAAATTCTCATTGTCGATGATGATCGCATCAACAGCACGATTCTTCATCGACTGTTGAGTCGTGACGGACACCCGGTCATCACGGCATTTAATGGTCGTGATGGGGTGGCCCTGTTTGAGTCGGAACAGCCCGATCTGGTATTGATGGACATCCGGATGCCGCTTATGAATGGCTATGAGGCGGCGCGCCAGATCAAACAGCTCAATCCGGACAAATTTGTGCCGATCATCTTCTTGACAGCGGTAACCGACGAAGAAGGACTGGCTAAATGTATTGACGCCGGTGGTGATGATTTCCTCACCAAGCCGTTCAATCGGGTCATCTTGCAGGCCAAGATTAGCGCTATGGAGCGCATCCGCCAGTTGCACGCCATGTTGCGGCGCCAGAACGAACTGCTAGAGAAGCATCAGGAGACCATTCGGCAGGAATTGGAGGTTGGTAAGCATTTGTTTGCCAACATCATGCGGGCGGGTAACCTATTGGACGCGCCGTGCCTGAACTACTGGACCTCGCCTATGTCGTTGTTTAATGGTGACCTTCTGGTGGCGAGTTATAATCCAGCGGGCGGACTCCATATCATGATGGGCGATTTTACCGGACACGGTCTCTCCGCTGCAGTGGGGGCGTTGCCGTTGGCAGAGCTGTTTTATGGCATGACGGCGCAGGGATTCTCCATCGGCGATCTGGCCGAGGAGATCAATAACAAGCTAGTGTCGGTGATGCCGACGCGCATGTTTTGTGCCGCTTGCCTGATTGAAATTGACTCGCGTCAAAAGAGCATTATGGTGTGGAATGGCGGCCTTCCGGACGTTCTCATTGCAGATCGTTCTGGGTGTTTGGTGCGGCGGGTGCCTTCCACCCACTTGCCTCTGGGCGTTATTGCGCCGATGACGCGCGAAGATCGCAAACTTGAGATTGTCGAAATGCAGCCGGATTATCGGGTGTTTCTGTACTCGGATGGGTTGACCGAAGCGATTAACGGCGCCGGAGAGTTATATGGTTGTGATCGACTTGAGCGCCACTTTATGACCACTAACCAGCCGGAACATCTGTTTGATACCATTTTGCAGGATTTGGAAAATTTTCGTGGTAATGCTGGCCAGACCGATGATATCAGTTTACTGGAGATCGTCTGTGCGCGGGCCTCCGAAGAACCGGTAGGAGGACAGCTGGCGCAGATACGCAAACATATTGTTCCGTCAGAGTGGGAAATGTACTTTGCCTTTGGGATGCGTACCCTGCAATCGGTCGATCCGTTGCCGACGGTGATCAATGCCCTGATGAATTTACAAGCTCCTGCGGGTCACCGGGAACGCATTTATATTATTTTAGCTGAGTTGTTTTCCAATGCGCTGGATCATGGGTTGCTCAACTTGGATACGCGCACCAAGAAAACACCAGAGGGGTTTATCCAGTATTACTCTCAGCGGGAAGAGCGGTTGGCGGCGCTCAAAGAAGGGGAGATTCGTCTGTGGTTGCGGCATACCCCTCATGCCAAGGGTGGTGAGCTGACTATTCGCATCGAAGATACCGGAACTGGCTTTGATCAGCGGAGTGTCTCCTCCTCTCTGGACGATAATACCGGCCATGGGGGCCGTGGCATCGCCCTCATTCGGTCGCTCTGTAGCGGCTTGATCTATCACGGTACCGGCAATGTAGCGGAGGCGGTTTATCATTGGAATTACCAACTATGACCGGAAGTGGGTGTGATGGCGGATCCTCTTAGAATAATGGTTGTTGACGACACCATCACTTACAGAATGATTATGAAACAGGTGGTGGAGTCGATTCCAGACACGGTGGTGATCGCCTCGGCTTCCAATGGCCAAACGGCGTTGGATAAATTGGTACGCGACCCCCCAGATGTGGTGCTGCTGGATATTGAGATGCCGGTGATGGATGGTCTAAAGACGCTCATACACATCACTGAGCACCATCCCGACGTGACGGTGGTGATGGTCAGTGGTGTGTCGCGCTCCAATGCTAACATCGTTATGGAGTGCCTCAACGCCGGTGCTTTCGATTTTGTCACCAAACCCATTGAGGACAACGCTGATAAGGCGCGTAGCGCGTTGCGCCTTGATCTTGAACCGATTATCTCTGTTGTTTTGCAGAAAAAACAGCGATCTACAGAACATCAGACAGCGGTAGCCGCGAAAAAAGAGCCACCCCTCTCGGCTCCTCAAGCTCGGCGTGTTGTCGAAG
>JADGCM010000227.1 GCA_015228995.1 Magnetococcales bacterium | reverse complement strand
CCACACGACGCAGCCACTCTTCGTCATGAATAGGAAACAAAGGTTGTGGTCGAGGTGTCAGTCGCACCACGGTCGATATTACTTTCGGCGGCGGATAGAAGGCCGCGGCAGCCACCTCCATCAGTCTGACGCCGTCGCACCACAGTTGGCAATAGACCGATAAAGTTCCATAGCTCTTGCAATTGGGTGCAGCTACCAGACGATCAGCGACCTCGCGTTGAAACATCAGGGTCATATCCTGGATGGCATGGCGTTGCTCTAACAGATGCAGCAGTAGCGGTGTGCTGATGTTGTAGGGCAGATTGGCGACAACACGTAGGGGACCGCCTAGTGCTGTGTTAAGGTGGGCAAAATCGCACTGTAACGCGTCATCAATCAGCAGGGTGATGCGGCCAAGGCCGCTGCAACGTTCCTGTAGCAGGGGAATTAGTTGTTGGTCGGGTTCAATCGCGTGGAGCGCGCCGCAGCGCCGTAGCAGCCCAGTGGTCAAAGAGCCAACGCCAGGACCAATCTCGACCACCCGATCACCAACGGTAACCTCGGACAGCAGGGCAATCTGTTCGGACACCTGCGTATCAACGAGAAAATGCTGCCCTAATCTTTTATTGGGCCGAATGTTATGGCGGTGAAGTTGTGCCAGTACGGATTCGGTCACGGGGATTGCTGGCGGTTGGTGGCGATGCTGGATGCCAAACGAGTGGCTTGTAACAGTGATTCCGGATTGGCTTGGCCGCGTCCGGCGATGTCGTGTGCCGTGCCATGGTCAACGCTGGTGCGGACAATGGGTAAACCGAGGGTGACGTTGACAGCAGCCCCAAAGGCCAGCATCTTGATGGGGATGAGCGCTTGATCATGGTACATACAGACAATGGCATCGTAGTGACAGCGCCTGCTGGCGTGGAACAGGCTATCGGCCGATAGAGGACCATCAATGGTATGGGGAGGGAGTTGTTGCGCCAATTGCTGACAGACTGGTTGAATGATTTCGATCTCTTCGCGTCCGAAGGATCCGTTCTCTCCAGCATGGGGATTGAGTCCAGTGACAGCGATGCGGGGCATTGTCACCGCAAAATCGCGCTGTAGTGCTGTGAGAAGGGTATTGATGACTTGTCGCAGCAGCTCAGGACTGAGAGTAGCAGCGACCGATGCCAGCGATTGATGTATCGTCGCGGGAACCACACGCAAATCGCCGCCCACCAACATCATGACCGGATGGGCGCGATGAGTCAGATGGGCAATGTATTCGGTGTGCCCAGGCATGGTGATGCCAGCCGCGTGTAACGAGGCTTTGTGGATGGGTGCCGTGGTAACGGCTAGCGCCTCGCCAGAGAGTGCCAATTGGCAGGCAACCTCAATGCTCTCGATAATGGTGGCGGCGTGGTCCGGGTCAGGTTGGCCCAACTGCAAACGGCCAAGATTGACGCGATGGCGAGTAGGCAGGATGGCGAACGCTTGGTCGGGCAGTTCCAGATTGAGTTGACGTGCACTCCACGTTAAAATGTCCGGGTCGCCCACATAAAGCCAACCATGGCCATCGTGATGGCGCTGCATCGCCGCCTTGAGGATCACCTCGGGGCCGATCCCAGTGGGATCTCCCATCGTGATGGCAAGCGGTTTCAACGCTTCGGCTCTTCAACGAAGGCCCGCAGACGCAGGTCTCGCAACCACTGGCGGTAACGAACTTCCACCTTGGCATCGAGAATTTGCTGCCGCAACTGATCTTTTTGGCTGCTCGACAGATCAAGTGGTGGCAGCGACGGTTCCGATGTTTGCCTCTCGCCGCGAGACGATGCAGCGGACGATGACGGTTCATGCTTCTCGTACAGAATCAGAATGTGCCAGCCCTGAGGCGAACGCAGCGGCTGACTATACTGTCCCGGGTATAAACCAAACGCCGCATCCTCTAGGTTTTTCGGCATCTCTCCCCGTTTGAACCAGCCAATTTCCCCGCCCTTATTGCGACTGACAGGGTCGTCAGAGTGTTGACTGGCTAATGCGGCAAAGGGTCGCCCCTGTTCCAACTGGGCCAACAGTTGTTCTGAGAGGGCCTGTTTCTGTCTGATCTGTTCCTCAGGATCATTGCGGCCCTGGGCAATGAGGATGTGACCTACCCGTACCTGTTCGACATCGACCGCTTCACTCTTTTCTGCCACCCGGACACGACTTTTTTGTGGCTGTCCTTGGTAATAAAACGCCCGCAACTCTTCTTCAGAGATGCTGACAGATGGACGGATCAGCTGATTGACCAGATGAAGTTGGATCAGTTGGTCGCGCAGCTCCTGGCGGTAATTTTGTAGCTCGATTCGCTCTTTTTTTAGAGTGGCAAGCAGCTGTTCTGGTGTCAATTGGTTACTGCGGGCCACGTTGGCGAAGACACGATCTACCTCGGGTTCAGTGATTTTGATTCCCATTTGCTGTGCCTTTTGACGGCGTAAGGTACGCATGATCAAGTCGTCCAGGACTTGACGACGGAGCACCTTAGTCGGGACATCCGTAACCGTTGTACCCATTTTATGGCCAACGATGGTAGTGGCTGCCGCCACTTCCGACTCGGTGATCGGATCGCCATCAACCATAACGGCAATACGGTCAACCATTTGAGCTGCTGTCGCCGTTGACGCCACCACCAATAACAGCCATATAAAAAACACTTGCTTTAATTTATTTGACACCATAGCTACCCA
>JADGCM010000226.1 GCA_015228995.1 Magnetococcales bacterium | reverse complement strand
AACTGCGGCAGCGGCCGCGGCGGCAAGGACTCGATTGCCGCTGCCATCGCTTGGATGTGATCCGGAGTGGTACCACAACAGCCACCAACAATATTGACCAACCCATCGCGGGCGAACCCAGCGATGATCTGCGCCATTGCGTCTGCTGTTTCATCATAGCCCCCCAGCGCATTCGGCAGGCCAGCATTGGGATGGACTGAGATGTAAGTATCGGCACAACGCGCCAATTCAGCTAAGTAAGGGCGTATCTCTTGGGCTCCTAAGGCGCAATTGAGCCCGACAGTAATCGGCTTGGCATGGGCAACAGCATGCCAGAAAGCGGTGACTGTCTGACCAGACAGCGTTCGGCCACTGCGATCGGTGATTGTGGCTGAAATCATGATCGGAACCGGTTGCTGACGCGCTTCGCGCACCTCAAGAGCCGCATAGATGGCCGCCTTGCAATTGAGCGTATCAAAAACGGTTTCGATGAGCAGCAGATCGGCACCACCATCGAGTAGGCCACGTATCGACTCAGAATAGCTATTTTTCAGGATGTCGAAATTAACGTTACGATAACCGGGATTATTGACGTCTGGAGAGATGGAAGCGGTGCGGTTGGTCGGCCCGACGACACCAGCAACAAAGCGCGGCCTTTCGGCGCTGCCCACACGATCGGTACTTTCCTTCGCCAAAGCGGCTGCGCTATAATTGAGCTCGTAGGCGAGGGTTTCTAAGTGATAGTCTGCCAATGAGATGGCGTTGGCATTGAAACTGTTGGTTTCAATGATGTCCGCTCCAGCCTGCAGATAGGCGTCGTGGATACCACGGATCACATCCGGTTGGGTAAGACAGAGGATATCGTTGTTGCCACTTAGATCGGTACCATGATCACGAAAGCGCTGGCCCCGAAAATCGGCCTCACTCAGGCATAATCGCTGGACCATCGTACCCATGGCGCCATCAAGAACCAAGATGCGCCGCTGCAACAAAGCCAATAAAAGTTCAGAACGGGAGTGGGACGTGGCCATTGTGTTACTCAATCGTGTTACCCTGCTAAGAATTGGTGGCATGGATTTTTGTGTATGAGTTATGCTACACTCGTCGAGGTTGGCATTTTATAATATCTTACCTAATTGTGCAAATTTGGCGGACACAATTCTGCCATCAACGGTGTAGGGGGAGGGTACATGCGTTTATCCATGGCCGTGGTATTGGGGATTTTATCGATTTCCGGGACTGCTTATGCGCAAGATCTGGAAACCAAAGAGCTCCACAAAGAAGGGGCTTTTACCGTACGGAAGTGGGTGAAGGAGGGAGTTTGCAAGCTGGAGATTTCCTTAATGAAGGGGAACCAACCGGTGGGGATTCTCGGTTTGCTCGAAGGCAAAAAGTACTACGACGAACTATTCACCAGCCGCAATGGTATTGGTAAAGTCAAGGATAAAATCACGGTTCGTTTTGATCGTGAGCCCCCTTTAACAGTCCATTTTCAGCCAGGCAGTGAAGCCCAAAATGACAACTGGCATTGGCAATACCTCAAGAGCTCAGAAGAACTGCTGACTCAGGTGCGTCGCAGAACAACGATGAAGCTGTCATTTTCAAATGGTAAGGAGACATTCGATTTCAACGTGCCCTTGCAAGGCAGCCTCAAGGCGGTAGCCGCTCTGAAGCAATGCAGCGGCACAGACAAGAGCATTGTTCCGGCTGCCGCCGCTGGAGCTGCTGGAGCCGCAGCGGCTGGAACTGCAGCCGTTGCTAGCAGCTCTGGTGGTGAAAAAACCAAGCCTGAGGGGTCGGTCGGAGAGACCAAGGGCGCACAAAAACGGGTGGTGGCAGATAAATCGGATGACGATGCCCCCAAGGGTATCGTCAAAAATAAACGTCACTCGGGCAAGAGCGTTGACAAGTCTAAATCGCGCCATAAAAAGCGGCCCCATAAAGACAATAAGTCCAAAAGGCATTCAGAATAGCACCACCGGATGTATGCCGGTTATCGGATTGGAGAGGTATGCACCCTTTTACCCTGTTGTTGCTATTGCCGATTATTGGAGCGGTAGCGATTGGGTTATTGCCAAGACAGGGAGATCCTAAACAGGGTAACGGGCAAATACGCTTGTTGGCGTTGGCCGCCTCTGGTAGCACGATGGTTGCCGCTTGGCATTTGCTGCTGGTGTTCGATACCGAGAGTGCTTCTGTCCAATTTGTTGAGAAAAAATTGTGGCAAGCTCGCATGGGCAGTTACTATGCTCTCGGAGTCGATGGTCTGTCCCTGCCGATGATCCTCTTGGCAACGCTGCTGTTCCTGGTTGCCTTGCTGGCTTCCGACTCCATCCGAGAACGGGTCAAGAGCTATTACCTAGCGATCATGTTGTTGGAGACCGGGGTTATGGGCGTCTTTATGGCCCAGGACTGGTCGTTGTTTTATGTTTTTTGGGAATTGACACTCATTCCGCTGTTTTTCCTTATTAATCGTTGGGGTGGACAAAACTGCCATCAGGCGGCTCTGACCTTCGTGCTCTACACCATGGGCGGATCGGTGTTCCTACTGATCAGTTTGTTGTTGGCCTTCGATGCTTCACCAGGCCACAGTTTTGCCATGGACGAGATGATCCGTGGCTTGCAGGCTTTGCCGATCAACCGTCAGGTCGTTATCTTCAGCGGCTTTTTGATTGGTTTCGGCGTTAAAATGCCCGTTTTTCCCATCCATGGTTGGTTGCCTTTGG
>JADGCM010000225.1 GCA_015228995.1 Magnetococcales bacterium | reverse complement strand
GAGAGGAACCCAATAGAAGAGTTGGACGGTCCATCGACACCCCCTTTCTCTGTTACAGCGTCGTCTCAGACGGCTGATCCGGTTGTTGATTGGCTGCTTGCCGTTCCGCTACCGCTCGCGCTGCGACTCCCTTAGCGCGTGCCATGCGCGCCCGCGCCGCCGCTGCACGGGAGGCCTTATCCGTTCCTGGTTCCACTACCACGTCCTCTAACGGATCCAGCGCTGCTGTCACCGGAACCGACGATTGCAATTCGGGCGCAGGGGTCGGCTTGTCAGCCGCTGCGGCTGTCGCCCGTGCCGCTGCCAAACTGCTCGCCTTGGCTTTCATCTCCAACTTTTTACGCTCACGCTCCGCCTTCTCACGGGCCAAACGGTCCTCACGGGCTTGAGTACGCACCTTAGCCAGTTCGGCTTTGCGCCGTTCCCGCCCCTGGGCTTGGATCGACAGCTTGCCATAACGAAAATATTGCACCAAAGGAATGTGCGATGGGCAGACGTAGGAACAGGAGCCACACTCAATACAGTCAAACAGATCGTGGTTTTGCAAAGCATCGAATTGGTCGTGCCGAGCCAACCAAGCCATATCACAGGGCATCAGCCGCACTGGACAAGCCTCAAGGCAGTGGCCGCAGCGAATACAAGCCTGCTCGGGCAGTTCGGTCGCTTTGTCGTGCATCAACGCCAACACGCCGGAAGTGCCCTTAACCACTGGCACCTCAAACGATGGCAAGGCCACCCCCATCATCGGTCCACCAGAAAGTATCTTCTTGACGCCCGGCTTGAGACCGCCGCAATGGTCGATTCAGACTTGCAGTGAGGTACCAATGAGAACTCGCACATTAGCCGGACGGACGATTCCCTCACCGGTCACGGTCACGATGCGGGAGATCAGCGGTTTGCCATAGAGTACTGCATCGCGAATGGCGACTGCGGTGCCGACGTTGTGGACAATGACGCCGACGTCGATTGGTAACCCTCCAGAAGGAACCTGCTGCCCGGTCAATACCTCAATCAGCTGCTTTTCAGCCCCTTGAGGGTAACGCACTGGCAACACCTGTACCGCTATATCGGCACGGCCAACGATGGCCTGCTGCATAGCGCGAATGGCCGCTGGCTTGTTCTCTTCAATGGCAATGATGCAGCGTTTGGTCCACAGGGCGTGCAGCATCACCTCAATACCAGCGACAATGTCTGCTGAGCACTCCTCCATCAGGCGGGCATCGCAGGTCAGGTAGGGTTCACACTCAATACCGTTGATGATCAACAGCTCAACCGCTTTGCCCTTGGGGCGCGATAACTTGATAAAGCTGGGGAAAGTGGCTCCCCCCAGCCCCACCACGCCAGCGTCACGAATCCGATCACGTAGCTGTTGGGGTGGCAGAGAAAGCGGGCTATCAATCGGTTGCAACGTCTCTACCCATTTTTCTTCCCCGTCTGGTTCGATCAGGGCGCACAGCATCGGTAGACCAGATGGGTGCATGGCCGGGTGCTCGACAAAATCAACCAATCGTCCCGAAGTTGGCGCATGCACCGACGCCGATACAAATCCTTCGGCGCGACCGATGACTTCGCCTTTATGGACGTAGCTACCAGGGGAAACGCACGGTTCACAGGGCGCCCCAATGTGTTGGTGTAAGGGCACGTAGAGCTGTGCCGGCAAAGGCATTGCCTCAATGGCGCAGTGTTGTGATAGATCTTTGTGCTCCTCGGGATGAACTCCACCATGAAAGGCACGCAACAAAGTGGCGGCAATACCCATTTAATAACCTCCCCTACCCATGTCTCAAGACGGGATCATGCCGCTGCTGGTAAAGCAGGTGCTGGTCCAGCCGGTTTTTGCCATTTCCAGTCGTAAACGGTTGCTGCCACCGGGACCATCTCAATGCAGCTAACTGGGCAAGGCTTAATACAAGCGTCACAGTTGGTACATTCGTTAGCGATCACGGTATGGGACTGCTTATTGGCACCGACAATGGCGTCGACCGGACAGGCCTTGACGCAAGCTGTGCAACCGATGCAGAGGGCCTCGTTGATAAAAGCCACCCGCGGCCCTAAATCGGCACCCACTGGTTTCGGCTCAACTCCGAGCAATACTGCTAGCTCCTCCATGGTACGGACGCCACCCGGTACACACAGGTTGATCTCAGCCGTGCCAGCCGACATTGCCTCCGCGTAAGGATGACAACCGGCAAAACCGCAGTTACCGCAGTTGATAGCCGGCAGAACGCTGTTTAATTTATCGACCAGAGGATCTTCTTCGACATGAAACCGCTTGGCGGCGATCCCCAAACCAATGCCCGCCAACAAGGAGAGTACACTCATACTGACGACGGCGATGACGATAATCCAAAGCATAACGCTAACATCCCCACACGTTGGTTATTTGACTAGGCCACTGAACCCCATGAAGGCCAGCGACAGCAACCCGGCGTTGAGCAATGAGATCGGTGCTCCCTTAAACAGAGCCGGGACATCGGCCAGATCCACCCGTTCGCGCATGCCAGCAAACAGGATCAAAGCCATGCCAAAACCCAACCCCCCGCCAGCTCCATAAATAGCCGCGCTCAGAAAGCCACTTTCCATCTGGATATTGAGAATAGCCACCCCCAACACCGCACAGTTGGTGGTGATTAACGGCAGATAAATACCCAGAGCGGCAAACAGCACCGGACTGCTCTTACGGATGACCAATTCGATGAATTGCACCAAAG
>JADGCM010000224.1 GCA_015228995.1 Magnetococcales bacterium | reverse complement strand
CCGGCGCTCAACCTACCGGCCAGTTGACCCTGGGCAATTATCTGGGCGCCCTGCGTCACTGGGTGGCGCTGCAACAAAATCACGATTGCATTTTCTGCATCGTCGATCTACACGCCCTCACCGTACGTCAAGACCCGAGTGAGCTACGCCGTAATAGTTATGATCTCGCCGCGCTCTACTTGGCTTGTGGTATCGATCCAACCCGCAGCATCGTTTTTATTCAAAGCCAGGTGTCGGCCCATGCCGAGCTGGCGTGGATACTTTCCACCTTTACCCAGATGGGTGAGTTGGAACGCATGACCCAGTTTAAAGATAAATCACAGCGTCACCAACAAAACATCAATGCCGGCCTTTTCACCTATCCAACCCTGATGGCCGCCGATATCCTGCTCTACGATACCCATCGGGTACCAGTAGGAGAGGATCAAAAGCAGCATCTTGAGCTGACTCGTGACATTGCCATCCGTTGTAACAGCCTGTACGGGTCGTTGTTTCGTTTACCCGAACCCCTCATCGCTGTTGATGCGGCACGGGTGCGTGATCTACAAGAACCGACCAAAAAGATGTCCAAAAGCGCGGCATCGGATCTGGCCAAGGTGATGATGTTGGACGAACCAAACGCGATCCGCAAGAAATTCCGCAAATCGGTGACCGACAGCCGAGGCACCATTGATTACAACGAGACGGCGCAGCCGGGTGTTGCTAACCTACTGGATATTTGGTGTGCAGCCACCGGTAACAGCCGCGCCGCAGCACTCGATCATTTCAGCCACCATCAGTATGGCCGTCTCAAAGACGAAACAGCCGAGGCGGTGACAGCACTGCTGAGTCCCATTCGTGAGCGTTACCAGCAACTGACCCAGGACCCGGCTGCTTTACAATCTTTGTTAGCCGACGGAGCCGCCCGGGCGAGAGCGCGTGCCCACGAGGTACTCAATCGGGTGAAAGAGGCCGTAGGTCTGCCTTGTTGATCCTAACGCCCCTCACCCCCGACCCCTCTCCCACAAGGGGAGAGGGGGAGGCATGATACTGTTTCTACTTCCATCTCCATTTATGGAAAGGGGTTGGGGGTAAAGGACATAGGGTAGCCCACAAGGAGAGATAGCGAAGAAAGAAGTCTCATACTCCCCTTCTCCCCTTGTGGGAGAAGGGGTTGGGGGATGAGGGGTAAAAGTTAGCCGACGGAGCCGCCCGGGCGAGAGCGCGTGCCCACGAGGTACTCAATCGGGTGAAAGAGGCCGTAGGTCTGCCTTGTTGATCTGTTGGCCAACAAGGCCTCTCTTTGGTCTGTCAGGGCGGTCGCGACTCTGGCGATTAGTTCGTCCCAATCGCCCAGCCGACGCTGGCGGAATAGGCGTGTGGTTGGATACAGCGGCGAGACATCACCATTATCACAATCACGCGGCCAGCGGGCATCCGAAAGAAATGACAGCAGCAACCACACGGGACGACCCATGGCCCCAGCAAGATGCGGCAACCCAGTATCGACCGAAATGCAAAGATCAATGTGGTGCAAAACCGCTGCGGCATTCATTGCGTCTCGCTGGAACACACTCGAATTGAAGTCCATGTCGCGTACTCTACCAGGTGGAAACCGGTCCATCAGGGCAGCCCACTCCCCCATTTGTAGTCCAATCCACTCAATTTCTGGAATTTCGAAAAATGGCCACAACTTTTCAACGTGGGCAATGGCCCGACCCTTATCAAAGGGAGGCCTAGTCCCTACCCCCCAGACAAGGCCAACCCTAAGCATGTTCGAGGGATACCTTACTGAAAAAAACCTACCCCACTTTTCCACTTTGCTGATATCTGCGTGTAGATATGGTATTGCGCCCACAACCGGTTGGTACGCAACCTCCAAAATAGAACCTAAGACACCCAGGGGCAGGCAATAGTCCATCGGTCCCAGTGAACGGTGTTCTTCGATCCGAATGACCGGCCCAATCCCGGGGATAGCCCGAAATATCGATTGGCGCATCGGTGGTGCGGAAACGACGACATGGGCCCCTTGATCGATTAGACGAGTAATGTAGCGTGCATGCTGTATGGCATCGCCAAAAGCTTCTAAGTCGGCCACGATAAGAATGTGTTTTTGCCTGAGGTCAACTTTATCGTTCAGCAGGCTTTGTATCGACGTGATAATTTGACCACTTAGACCATTATCTCTAAATACGCCCTGGGCATACGCTGTCTCACAAATTAACGACAGCCATTCTCTATTAGCTTCGGAACCTTTCCCTTCACAATTTAAGACAAATATCTTAGTCAGTTTGCTTAAAAAATCACAATAAACATCATCGCTATTGATTTCAACAGCCATTTTATAATAGCGTGCTGCCCCGACTAAATCGTTTTGTGCATTGCAAGCCGCCGCCAGGGATCGTAAGGTGTTGGCAGCATCTGGCTCTAACGCCAGGGACTGTTTCAACACCGCCTCCGCCTCTGCATAACGGCCCATCTCATAGAGGGTGATACCGAGATTGTTATAACCCACCGCTTGAGGGCTAATTTGGAGAGCTTGTTGGTAGCAAACGACCGCTTCTGTCAGGAAACCTTTGCCCTTGATCAGCAATCCAAGTTGGCTGTATGAGAGATACTCTGGCTGCAAGGAAACGGCTCTGATGAGACAGATAATCGACTCATCTATTTGATTTTTATTGATGTACTCATCTATCCTACTGCGTAATTGCTGCACCGGTATCTGCTCTGCATCCAGCAAGC
>JADGCM010000223.1 GCA_015228995.1 Magnetococcales bacterium | reverse complement strand
CCCATCGGCTGCACCGGTACGGTTATCCCCTGAATGAACCACTGCACCATTGGCAACGGATGGCTGGTTATAAAATACGAAGTCACCGTCCGATCTGACCTTGACGGTCGCGGTAAGCAGAAACGCCGACAGGTCAACATCAAAAGACGCACCCCTTCTTGTGCCTCTAACATCCCAGCCAATACCAATAGTCAATATCTGGTTTGGCGTTAAGAACATGGCAACGGGGAGGCCAGAACCATGCGCCGCCAGTTGGCTACCTCACAGCGGGTCGGCCACGACGACATCCGGGTGGACATGGTCGGGGTTGAGGATTTGCTTGACATGCTCACGCACCCAGATGTTGAGGGGATCACGGTCCGTACGCGGATGCCAAGCAATAGCCATGCGCAGCAAAGCAGTCCGAACCGGTAGACGGGCCCATTCCAATCCCATTTTTTGCGCGAGATAGACGGCCGTGCAGCTCGGCACCAAGGCCATAACATCACTGTTGGCTACCAATGTCGGAACAGTAGCGAAACTATTCAATCGAGCGATAATCTGCCGCTTATAACCCAATTCGGCAAGCGTCTCGTCCACCACAGTTGATTCCATACCCCGCGGGTAGTAATGCACATAACGGGCAGCCAACATGGTATCAAGGGTGAAGCTATCTTCCTGTATCAATGGATGACCACGACGGAAGATGCAGACATAATTGATATTAAAGAGCCGATACAGCAGCGCTTTCACGGGAACCCACTGAAAACGACTGAGGACCAAATCAACCCGCCCCTGCTCCAAAAAGAGCGCATCATCCATACCACCGGTGTCAACCACCTCAACACGAATACCAGGAGCCTGCTTGGCAAGCAAATTGACCAACGGCGTTAGTAGCAAAGTAGCCGCGTAATCAACCATACCAACGCGCAAGGTATGCTGCACCTTGGACGGATCGAAGTGGTTGACGGCCAGGGCACGCTGGGCATAATACAACGCTTGGCACACCACTTGGTGCAGCTCCAACGCTCGTGCTGTCGGCTCCATGCGGTGGCCTTTTTTGATAAACAGCGGGTCATCAAAAATCTCCCGCAGGCGTCGCAAGGTATTGCTCATAGCGGCTTGGGTGATCCCCAGCGTGCGCCCAGCACGGGTCACGCCGTTCTCAGTCATGAGAGAATCGAATGCCACCAGTAAATTGATATCCACTTTGCTGAGGGGATGATGCATGGCTGTTCCCTTATCCTACACGTTGTTGACCAATACCCCCGGACCAACTTGGTTGGTCATCAAATCGTCCATTTGACGCCGTAACCAAACATAAGCTGGGGTTCGGTCGGTGCGCCTGTGCCACAATACGCCAATGGGCACGGAAGGAATGTCAAACGGCACCGGAGCAACAACCAAATCAAAATTTTTGGCCATAGACTTCGCTGTTACCGCAGGCAGGGTGGCCACCAAGTCACAATCCCTGAGCAGGAAGGGCAACATACCGAACGTCGCCAGATGAGCAGACACCTCTCTGGAGTGACCCAACTCTGCCAGTGTATCGTCGATCACTGACTGACCAACAAAACCAGTTGGCGTAAAGTGAACGTGGCGCGTTGCCAAGTACTGTTCCATGGAGATCTTTTTCTTCAACGAGGGATGACCACGACGAAACAGACAGGAGAATGTCAAAGGGAAAACACTATGGGGAGAAACCGAAAAATTATTATGTTGGACGCGGGTAACGATTAGGTCGGCGGTGCCATTTTCTAACCCTTCCTGCGGGTTGGAAAAATCGACATCGACCAACTCCAAGACGGTCCCAGGTGCCAATTTCTCCAGCAGTTGCAACAAAGGCGGCAACAGCACCATAGCCACCTCATCGTCAATAGCAATACGGAACATGTGACGAGCAGTGGCCGGATCAAACTTGCCCTGACCAAAAGCTTGGTAGATGTAAGCCAATGCTTGGTCGATCTGAGGAGCCACCTCCAGTGCCCGTGCCGTCGGCTCCATACGGTGACCACTTTTGGTAAACAGTGGGTCATCGAATGTATCCCGTAGGCGCCGCAACGTGTTACTCATAGCCGCTTGAGTAATGCCCATAACGCGGCTGGCTCTGGTAACACCGCGTTCATTCATCAAGATATTGAAAGCCACCAATAGATTCAGATCAAACTGACTCAGGTCACTGGTTATGGTCATAAAGTACCCCTCATACACCGTATACGATCAACCAAACCAGCCCTCGGAACAGACTCCTGCTGGCCAGACACCATGTCCTTCACTATTACTGTCCCAGTATCAACTTCCTGATCACCGAGAATAAGGGCCATGGCAGCACCCAGACGATCTGCCTTTTTTAACTGGTTCTTTAGGGCTCCCCCTTGCGCATGGAACTCGACGCACCAGCCACACGCCCGCATCTCCTCCGCCACAATCAGCCCTTCTTTTAACCTATTTTGCCCTGCACAAGCAACATAAATTGTATGGTGTTGCTTTAATAAAAACCGATCCTCTTCCAACAGCAACACCAGCCGCTCAAATCCGGCTGCAAAACCGATGGCTGGCGTTGTTGGCCCCCCCATTGTAGTCACCAAATCGTCATAACGACCGCCGGCGGCAACGGCATTTTGCGCCCCCAATGCCGTTGTTGTTACCTCAAATACCGTGCGTGTATAATAATCCAGCCCGCGCACGATCGGATGGTTATTATTAACCGGTAACGAGATAGCTTTAGCATACGTTAACACTTCAC
>JADGCM010000222.1 GCA_015228995.1 Magnetococcales bacterium | reverse complement strand
ACTGGTGAAGGTCACGGTTAGGTTACTAATGTCGTTAACATTATCGTGAGCGGTGGCATTGCCGGTCAAGGTCAAGGTAGCGGTAGAGGCACTGGCTTTGACCAGCACTGCCGTTAGACCGGTGGGCACATTGGTAACAGTGCCCAGAGCGGCGCCAATTGACCCATTGAAATTAGCCCCGGTCAAAGTGATTGTTATCACTGTGGCTACACTACCATCGTTGGCAGCCGCCTCAGCAAAGGTAGTCGCACTATAGGCCATAAATTTGGCCGGATTAGCAAAATCAACGACTAAGTTATTTTTGGTCGAATTGGCCACTCCCGCAGCACTGCCGCCACTAAAGTCGCTATCGGCAAAGGTGACCGTCAGATTGCTGATGTCGTTGGCATTGGCATGCGCAATCGCGTTGCCAGTCAAGGTCAGCGTCGCGGTGGTGGCACCGGCCTTGACCAATACCGCCGTCAGACCGGCGGGCACGTTGGTCACTGTACCCAAACTGGCCCCTACGGCACCGGTGAAGGTGTCATTGACCAGTGTGATGGTAGCGCTGGTGGTGATGCTACCATTGTTGGCTGCCGCCTCTACAAAGGTAGTGGTGCTGTAGCTCAGCGATTTGGGGTCACTAAAATCGACCTCTAGATCGGTTCGAGTGGCGTCAGTCACCCTGCCAGCGTTGTTGCCGGTAAAGTCACTATCGCCAAATGTCACTGTCATATTGTTAATATCATTGGCATTGGCATGAGCGGTGGCACTGCCAGTCAGTGTCAGAGTGGCAGTGGTAGCACTGGTTTTAACCAACGTCGCTGTCAGGCCAGCGGGCACGTTGGTCACAGTTCCCAAAGCATCACCAACGGCACCGGTGAAGGTGTCATTACTCAGGGTAATGATCGCAGTGGTTGCAATACGGCCATCGTTGATCCCTGCCTCCACAAAAACCGTATCACTGTAGATAATTGCAGGAACCGGTGTCAGAAAAATTGAGCTGGCCCCGGTCCAGTTTGGACCACCACTAAAATCAATCGAAAAGGCCGCAGTGGCCGGGGCGGTATTCAGCGCCGCTCCCGCCTTAAACCACAACGTATGCGCAGAAGCATAATAAGCCTTAACCCGGTATTGGTCGGTAAAAATGGGGCCATTGCCAATGTTAGTCGTTGCCTGAAAATGGACCGATCCATCGGCCATTACGGTTGTTGAGAGCGGGGTGGGATTCGACAACTCGTAACGATAGAACCCCCGGAACTCCTGATATTGACGATCCGTGCCACCAGCCGAATCAATGTCATACGAGCTGACCGCTATGTTTTTGAGTGTCACCGGCACCCCTGTACCAGCACCCGTGTAAGTACCAGCTTTGTAAAAATCTACCTGGAATGTAGCGCCGCCACCACCGGCCAGAACATTCAAAGTGGGCTGAAAGTAAGCGGCGACACCGGAAGGGCTGGTGGTCGAGTCGTAAGTGGTGATGGTCGCATTACTCAATGTCGTGGTGACCACGGCATCAATGGCCTGACCACCAATAGTAATCACTTTGTTGAACCGCACCACATCGTTGTTATTCTTACCATTGCCGATGATGTTGGTGGAACCAGCACCCGCGCCACTGAAAGAGATGGGCTGGAAATTAGCGTCATAGGTGTTTGTCGCCAGTTCGCCCTGCCACTGTGCGGCATCAAAAGACAATGGTTGCGTTTCCAGCGTACCAGTGTGCCATTCGAGCTGCCAGTTTCCTGTGGTGGTACCAGTCCGGTCTGTGGAGGCGGCAACATCGCTGTGGGTCAATTGAGCCATGGTGGCCAACAGCGTCGTTCCTGCCGTATCGTGGGCAACGTCACAACCGTAAACCAGTATATCGGCCGTATCGGTAAGATATTGGCCAATCTGTGACAACTGAGTGCGGTAAATGTTGACGTCGGTCGATGTCAGCGTTGTTGAACCAAGGCTAATGAGATCGTCGGCACCATGAGTGACGAGATGAATGGCGTCAGCGGGGCGCCCAGCCGCAACAACGTCCAATATTTGTTTGAGACCATCTCGTGCATGGTCGATGACCACCACCTCCAATTTAGTATCGACAGCCGCCACCAACTTTGTGTAACCGGGGACATCATCCCCGATAAAAACGACCTCCCGGCGCTCGCCGGTGTGAGATGTGTCGGTGAGGAGATCGTGCGCGGTGGTGACAACAGATCCGTCAAACATGATCCGCGGCTCAAGTGCCATCGGCGCCGGTTTGCTGCGGACCAAGCCACCTTTTTTACGGATTATGCCTTTTTTATCAGCCTGCTGTGCCTGAGCCATGAGACGTTACCCCACTAAGACATACCACCATCCATTCATTTATTCGGTCCATAGCATCAATGTCTGAACCGATTGTATCAGAAACGCGGCTCTTTTGAACGTTATTTCTGTTTGACGGGTTTGGTGATCGACTCGGTAGGAGGCGCTATATTGACTTTTCCACTCATACCGGCCATTAATTCAGGAAATTTGCCACTTATAGCGGCAACCAATTTGACGGACTGGCTAACCGGGTCAACCTTGGCACCAATACGCAGGACCTTCGCGGGATACTCCTTGGCTGTTTCGTCGATTTGCACTTGGAACATCAAATCGGGTTTAAGCCATACCAACCACCTAGATGGCACAATAAATTCCAATTCCAGGACGCTATCGTCGATGATGTCCAACATCGGTTGGCCAGGTTGGACATACTGCTGTTCACGGACTTTCTGCTCCGCCACG
>JADGCM010000221.1 GCA_015228995.1 Magnetococcales bacterium | reverse complement strand
CCCGGCAGCCCCCCAGCATCGCCCAACCGATAACGCTCTGCCAATAACAAAGAGTGCTCACGCTCATCGAAGACAAAATACATCTGAAAACGGGAGGCGCTACGTTGGCACTCCTCCTGGCCTGATGACCCGGAACCGCTACAGTCACTCATTTCTGGATCCGGGTGAACCCGGACGGCTGGTTCGTTATGGGTAGCGGTACGGGCAACGGTAGCGGTACGAATAAAAAATTTCTTCTCTAAACCGGTATCGTCTTGTAGCGGTAGGCTGCGACAAAGCAGGTCGCTCTTGTTCATCCAACCGGTGACCGAGTTATAGCCCTTCACCTGCAACCGCTCCCCTTTGTCGGATAGCAGCTCCAGACGCTGGTTAAAAGCGACCGTCGCAGCAGGCTTGCTATCCCCCACCTTATTGTAAAGGGGGGCATTATGCCGCAATACCCGCGCTGACTCGTTCCATTGCAATTTCTCGCCCTGGCGGAAGGATGAAAAATCGTAATTGGCACAGCTGCCAGCTGCTGTTTTAACAGTTGTGGCGGCCATACCCACTTGCGGCAGCCAGCAACAAGCCAGCAGAGCGGCCAGCAGCAACGATTTAACCATCAATTATCCCCCCGCCGATTGTGGCACTACTGATTGTGGTACCGATTGCTCCAACACGACACGAAATCCAGCTATTGGTACCATGGCTGGCATGCAGCTAGAGCGACCAATGTCGCCTGTTGCAACGTTATCTTCTTCCCCAAGCAGTACATAGCCACCCGGACAGCGTGTCGTCGACCATTCGCGCACCCCACGCAACAAGCTGTGCAACAGGGGTGCTGACGGTGATTTGCTGGCAAGCGACAGCACCGCAGCGGCCCATTGCTCGCGCGAGGGCAACTGGTACTGACAACCGGTGCCGCGATTCAACCAAACAAGATAATCTTGGGCCGCTTCCCACGAAACCGGGTGGAGCTGCGACTGAGCCGGGTTGGCTTGTAACCACCGGTTAGGCGGTCCAATGTGCATCAGCACCTCCTGCTTGTCAGGCCCATCAGGCCATTGCTGCACGGCTTGGACAAATTCTTGAAATTCCGCTACCGTAACCTCACCTGTCTGGATCGCAAAGGGCTCTTTTATGATTGCCCGCTCTAGACCGGCTGCCTTGAGAAACAAGCCCACTTCGGTGGCTTCAGCCCCTTTTTTTAGATTTTTGAGCAGATAATCGCCTTTTGCCACAGATACCAGCAAACCCGCAGGCTCTGACCCACTAGTGGTCGCAGTGCACTTCCGCCGCGATAGGGAGGAAGCCACCGAAGCCGCCTCGCTCGCAGGAACGTTGCTGACCGGATTACTGGTAACCGGGTTACTGGTAACCGGGTTACTGACTGGCACTACGGCTGCTGACGAACGCTCCTGGTAGGGTGCATCCTCTTGTACCCGTACAGGCGGTGACGGCGCGGCGGATGGTGGCGACACGGTGGGCGGTGGGACAACGGGAGTGTCTAGGTCGTGGAAGGGCAAATTGGCTGTTGGCTGAGCGGTTTCATGGCGGAAAGCAGGCGGAATAACCATCGATTCAACCGGTTGAGTGGTAGATTGTCTTTGCACCCATTCGACCATGGAATCCCAACCGGACCACAACAACAAGGCAGCCATCACCAAGAAGAAAATACGCCGCCTTTGGGAACGCTGGCGCAGGTAGCGCGGTTCTTGGTCAGGAAGCTGCAAACCCTGATGCACGCGTGGCACTGTAAAAGGCGAATGCCGGTCATGACGATTCCGACCCAAATTCAAGGCAACACTCCATCTGTTGACGAATTAGCAAGACGCGTCAATCATACGCTACCCGAATGGTCCCACGCAAGATGCGGGGGAAAAAGCCGCTTTTGGCTACGACACCGCCCAATCAAATCGGCCACGTCAATATGCAAACCGCTCAGTCGCGTCTGCCAGTAAGGGTTATCAGCGAGAAAAGTGATCGCTCTGTCGACATATTGCTGTTGATCCTGTTGTCGCCCCAGCTTACCACTGACCAACCCTAGAAACAAATTGGGAACGGGATTAGCACCGACGCGGCGGCTACAGACATCCATTAAAAAAGCGTGTGCCTTTTCCAAACGCGGCTGATCAGTCATCTGCAACAGGGGCGTATAGTTGATCAGAAAATCGATATCAAACCAAATATGGGACATTTCAGATCCATTTGGAACATAATTTTCATCCGCATCCAAAAACTTAAAGAATGTGCCCGTTCCATGACGTTCTACTACCCTCTGGCGCTCTCCTTCGCGCAAAATAAGGCGGTCGCTGTCGTTGAGGTCGACAAATTGATCGTACATCTCCGTCTTCGCCAGTGGTGCCACAATTTGGATCGAATACCAATCCAAACCAATCGTCTGGGCCAAAGCGATGGTCTCTTGCATTTGACGGATCGTCTCCCCTGGAAAGCCGATCATCAAAAACCCTTTGGTAAAGATGGTTGGATACTGATGCATCAGTTGGCCTAATTGAAGAAAGTGTTTGATCCCAGACGGTTTACGCACCTCCTTGAGGATTTGGGCACTGCCTGATTCAATCCCGAAAAACATCCCGACGCACCCCGACTGGGCAGCGGCAGCCATAATCTCAGGGTGAGTCACCGCCGAGGAGACAATAACACCATTCGGGGCATCCCAAGTCATCCCAAGGTTACGACGCACCATCTCGTTGTAGAGGGCATAGCTCTCCTTGGGATCGTAAAATAGGTCATCATCCAGAAATGTCAAATGG
>JADGCM010000220.1 GCA_015228995.1 Magnetococcales bacterium | reverse complement strand
GGGCTGGCAGTGTTTGTCGCAGGGAGAATTTTGGTTGCCCCGCCCACGCAAAGAAAACAGCGGGACGTGACCAGGAGGAGATAGATTGCACCATGGACATCATCGTAGCGTTGGCTCAACACAACCCCCATGTTGGTTATTTGGAGTATAATTTGCGTCTTGCGGTTGCCGCCGCTGATGCGGCTCGGCATCTGGGAGCGGATTTGGTCGCTTTGCCAGAATTGGCGTTGATCGGTTATCCACCGGAAGACCTGTTGCATCAACCCGAATTTCTCCAGCATTTGGTCGCTATTGAACAGCAGTTTCACCAAGCATTAGCACAGATCGGCATCGATGCTGTTTATGGCAGCGTTCGCCAGCAGGCTGGGCGGCTTTATAATGCCGGTGTGTTCGTTTGTCATGGTCAAGAACAAGGATTTGCGACCAAAAAATTGTTACCCAACTATGGCGTTTTCGACGAGCAACGCTACTTTAGTACCAGGGAGCCGGTTCAGCCCTTTACCTATCGTGGTCTTTTGTTTGGTATTACCATCTGTGAAGATATTTGGCACGCCTCGGGGCCGGTGGCGCAACTGGCGGCAGTGGGTGCCCGTTGGATCCTGAATCTCAATGCTTCTCCCTATCACGTTGGCAAGTGGCGGCAGCGTCATCAGGTGGTGGCCCAGCGCATTGCTGAAACAGCCATTCCTATCCTCTATGTCAACCAGATCGGGGGGCAGGATGAACTGGTATTTGACGGCAACTCCTTTGTTATGGATGGTGCTGGCCATCTTGTGTTGCGTTGTCGGTCATTTTCTAGCGATCTGGGGCTGGTGCGGCTGCGCGGGGAGCCGGGTGGTACGGTCGAAGCAACTTCTTCACCCTCTCCCCTTGTGGGAGAGGGCAGGGTGAGGGGTGTGAAAGACACGGATGACGATTCGGAAGAACGCGAGATTTATGCCGCCCTTTGCCTCGGCTTGCACGATTATGTGTCGAAAAATGGCTTTTCTGGGGTGGTGTTGGGACTTTCCGGCGGCATCGATTCAGTCTTGACGGCAGTCATCTGCCGTGACGCGCTGGGCGCGGCACAAGTTACGGCCGTCATGATGCCTTCGGCCTATACCGCCCAGGAGAGTCTCGACGATGCTACGGCCTGCGCGGATGCCCTGGGAATTGAACTGGTCTCTGTGGGTATTGAACCGCTATTTACCGAGTTCAAACGGCAGTTGCAACCGTTATTTGCTGGATTGGCGGAAGATGTGACCGAAGAGAATATACAGCCGCGCATTCGAGCCACCTTGCTCATGGCCCTTTGCAACAAGCACGGCCGGTTGCTCGTCACCACTGGCAACAAGAGTGAGATCAGTATGGGCTATGCAACGCTATATGGGGATATGGCGGGGGGCTTTTCTGTGCTCAAAGATTTGCTCAAGACAGCGGTCTATCGCCTGGCTCGGGCGCGTAACCGGTGGGCTGAACAGCGATGCGAGGCGGTACCGATCCCGACCAATGTACTGGTTAGGCCGCCGACAGCAGAGTTAAAACCAGGGCAAAAAGACAGCGATACCCTGCCTCCCTACCCGATATTGGACCACATTCTGCATCTTTACGTTGAAAAAGGGCTGGGGATTGAAGCCATCGTTGCCGCAGGTATTGATCGGGTTGTGGTTAGGCAGGTATTGTCCCAAGTCGATCGCAGTGAGTATAAACGGCGCCAAGCCCCCCCAGGGGTGCGGATCACCACCTGTGCCTTTGGTCGTGATCGGCGTTACCCGATCACCAATGGGTTTCGTTTTCCACCTCACCCCCTAAACCCCTCTCCCACAAGGGGAGAGGGGGAGATACGAGGCTAAGTAAGTGGGAAGTCATTTTCCATAACAGGGAACAATATGCCTGAAATAGATGAAAAGCCTGTGGAACTGCCGATTGCCATCCAGGTGGGGAGGATTTTACGTCACACCAGGGAAGCGAAGGGGATGACCGTCGATGAGGTTGCTCGTCAGGTGCGGTTGCACCCAAACTATATCCACGCATTGGAGTCTGGCAATAGTGAAAATTTACCAGGAAAAATATTTATAATAGGGTTTTTGCGCCTATATGCCAAACATCTTGAAGTCATAAATGATGATCTTGTCATCGAAATGATTGATCATTTGGTAAGTCAGAAGGATCAACTATCAAAATCATTTTTTCCAGCCCCAGCCAGTAATTCGCGTAGTAGTCCCGGCAAACTATTGGCGTTTGGTGGTCTGTTACTGTTGTTTATCCTGTTCATTGTCTATGAAAAATTCTATTATCTTCAAGCGACCGACGGTGGTAATCGACCACTAAGCAGCCGAAACGATGAAAAACCGGTGGTGGAACATCCCCCTGACCCGGGACGCTACGCCTATCGTCCACCAGCAGGTAGTGAGAGTGTGGTGGTGGCATTGCCTGAACTTCCGGTAGCAGCTGGAACCAACGTCAATGAGCGCGACTCGATCACGATTGAGGCTACGGCTAAGGTATGGATCCAGGTACGAGACCGCTCTAACCGCTTAATCTACAGTGCCACGATGAAAAATGGTGAGCAGTATCGTTTGCCCGAAGAGGGCGCTCCACACGAGGCGCTGTTTGGGAATGCGGCTTTGGTGCGGCTTCGCGTCGGTCATGCCGAGCTGCCGCCGTTGGGAAAACCAGGTGAGGTAATTCGTAATTTTAAGCTGGATCGTAAGGCGTTGCTCCAGCGCTTGCCAGCGGCGGCTAGGTGATATCATCGTGATGCTCTCACAACCAAGGAAAAAAA
>JADGCM010000219.1 GCA_015228995.1 Magnetococcales bacterium | reverse complement strand
GAGCTGGTGTGGATAGGCGCGTGGGTAACGCTCGGCGGGCTGAAGGCCGGTTCGTTCCAGTAATTCCAGTACGGCTTGTTGCAGGATGGCCGGTTGATTGCGCAACAGACGGTGCCATAACAATGGCTCGGTCAGCTGTTTGCCAATGGTGTGCAACGGATTAAGTGCGGTCATTGGCTCTTGAAAAATCATGGCGATTTCACGGCCACGCAGCTGTTCCATGCCGGGCGCATCCAACTGGTGAATCGGTCGGCCAGCGTAATCGATGCGGTCCACTTGGCGGATTGCGTGGCGGGGTAGTAGATCAAGCAGGGCCAGGGCAGTCATGCTTTTGCCACTGCCCGATTCCCCAACCAGGGCCACCACTTCACCGGCGCCGATGTGCCATGAAATCTGTTGTACAGCGGCGACCCGGCCAGAGGAGGTAGGAAAGTGAACCGACAGCTTTTCGACTGTCAATAATGCCGACATAGCCTCTTCCTCACTCCTGTTGCGGATCCATGGCGTCGCGCAGGGCTTCACCGATAAAGTTCAACAATAGTAACAATAAACTCAACACAATAAAAGTGGTAAGAGAGAGCCACCAAGCCTCGATATTGGCTTTGCCCTGACGTAACAACTCGCCTAGGCTTGGAGTTGATGGCGGTACGCCAAGCCCAAGAAAATCGAGACTGGTGAGAGAGAGCACCGCCCCTGAAATGCGAAAAGGTAAAAAGGTGATGACCGGAGTCAACGTATTGGGTAGTAGGTGTCTGAGGATGATCATGGTGTGGGAGACCCCTAAGGCACGGGCTGCTTTGGCATAAGTCAATTGCCGGGCCCGCAACAGTTCGGCCCGCACGTAATCGGCCAAGCTCATCCAGCCGAATAACGACAGCAGCAGCACCAATAGCCACAGGTTGGGTTCAAACAGGCTGGAAAAGATAATCAATAGGTAAAGTTCGGGTAAACTGCCCCATATTTCCATAAATCGTTGCAGGTAAAGGTCGGTGCGGCCGCCAAAATAACCTTGGATGGCCCCGGCTACCATGCCGATGGCCACCGCAATAGCGGTTAAACCCAGGGCAAACAACACCGATAGCCGGAAACCATAGATCAGGCGCGCCAACACATCACGGCCACGATCGTCGGTGCCGAGCCAATTTTCAGAAGTCGGGGGCGAGGGAGCCGGCATGGTCAGCTGACCATTGATCGAATCGTAACGATGGGGATTGGGGGGAAACAGCAGCCAGTTGCCATTGGCTGTCAATCGGTCGTGGATGAAAGGATCGCGATAATCGGTTTCAGTGTCAAAATCACCACCGAAGTGCTTCTCTGGGTAGCTGACCAGGAGTGGGAAGTGATACGAACCATTATAAAACACCACGATAGGCCGATCATTCGAGATTAATTCGGCTACGAGGCTCAAACCAAAGAGAAATATAAACAACCACAACGACACCCAACCGCGGCGATGGCGGCGAAAGCGTTGCCATCGTTGGCGGGTCACAGGAGAACATTTCATCACATCTAGAGCCTCGTGATCATGAAAGCATGGTTGGCTTGGGAGTTGCTTTGCTGTTGGCTGTCCTACGGATGAACCACTTGTTGCTGCTGTTACGAACGGAAGGAGCACAGAAATCATGCAACTCGGTGAAGAGCGTTCTGACCCTTGTTTAACTGCACCAGGGCGCACCGACTGTCCCCATTATAACACAGGGGGGCATGGCGCTGGTAGTCTCTACCAGCGTTCTGATCATGCGTCACCGGCAAGTGGTCCGTTAAAGCAACTCTCCCTGGAAACGGTTTTGACCCAAAGCGACTTGAAACGGCTGTTGCGTATCCTAGCGGCTGATCCGATTGGTTAGGGTGTGATCAGCTGGTATTCCTGCAACTTATCGAGCAGGGTCCGGCGTAAAATTGGCTTGGTGAGGTAGTCGCTACAATAGCCTTTGAAGAAAGCCGCAGCGGCTTCACGCGGGGAATCGTTGGCAGTTACCATGAAGATGACCGCCTCTTTAGGACCGACGCGGCCGCGTTGCTGCTCTAGAGCGCGGATACGTTGCAATGCTTCTTGTCCGTCCATCTTTGGCATCATGATGTCAAGCAAAACGAGGTCGTAAGGCTCTCCCTCATCCATCGCTACTTCGATTAGATTTAGGGCATCGATGCCGTTGCTAGCCATATCACACGGGCCGAACGGTTTAAGGATATCCCACAACAGCCTTCTGTTGTCCAAGGTGTCGTCGACAATAAGCGTTCTCATGGGGCGGCACCGCAGCCGCAAAACAGATTACAAATGCGATACGGGGGGGTAAACCCATCCTGGCCTAGCATTGTTGATACACCACCCGCTCCAAATCCGAGCCATTAATGCGTACAACTCCGACCCATTCTACCATACCGCACTACAATGAGCAAACATTGACAATGGGTTAACGGCGTGCCCCATGATCGGGATTTTTTCTTGGTGATTGTCATTCCATGGTATATCATCTGCGGTGGGCTTGTTCAATACGTTAGGGGAGTTGCAAGATAAATGCGTATCGATATTGAGACGACACCGCTGCGTGATCTGCTGGTTATTCGTCACGAGGTCTACCAAGACCATCGGGGTTTTTTTGTCGAGGTGTTCCGTCAAGATCTGCTCGCCGAGGCGGGACTGCCAACCACTTTTTTGCAGATGAACCATTCCAGCTCGACGCGTGGGGTGGTGCGTGGCCTCCATTTTCAGTGGCAGCCAGCGATGGCCAAGATGATGCGGGTCACCCGTGGACGGGTCTTTCTGGTGGCG
>JADGCM010000218.1 GCA_015228995.1 Magnetococcales bacterium | reverse complement strand
CCTTTGAGGGGCAGCACTGCTTGATGTTTGCGATCCCGTGCCTGTTTGGCAGAGCCTCCAGCCGAGTCTCCTTCGACTAGATATAACTCGCTTAGGGCTGGGTCGCGTTCCTGACAGTCGGCCAATTTTCCCGGTAACGACGAGATCTCCAAGGCACTTTTGCGTCGTGTGAGTTCACGCGCCTTGCGTGCCGCCTCGCGCGCTACCGCCGCTTCGACTGTCTTAGCGATGATTTGACGCGATTCCTGTGGATGTTCTTCAAAAAATATAACTAATTTGTCAAACACCACATTTTCGACAGCAGTGCGTACTTCAGAGGAGATGAGCTTGTCTTTAGTCTGCGAGGCAAATTTAGGATCGGGCACCTTGACCGAAACAATGGCAGTCAACCCCTCACGGCAATCGTCACCGCTAATGGCGATCTTTTCTTTTTTTAGCAAACCACTCTTTTCCGCATAGTCGTGCATACTACGCGTCAGAGCGGAGCGAAAGCCAGCCAGGTGGGTGCCGCCATCACGTTGTGGGATGTTATTAGTAAAGCAAAACACCGATTCTTGATAAGAATCGGTCCACTGTAACGCCGCCTCAACCTGAATGCCACCATGGTCGTCGTGAATAAAAATGGGCGGGGTCATTAGGGCAGTACGCAATCGGTTGATATGCTCTACAAAGGAACGCAGGCCACCTTCATAGTGGAAATGATGTTCTTTATCGTGACGTTTATCGGCGATGTAGACATGAATGCCAGAATTTAAGAACGCCAGTTCCCGTAGCCGCTGCGACAGGATGTCGAAGGAGAACTCAGTGGCACTGAAAATGGTGTTACTGGGGGTAAAACGTACTTCGGTACCACGTAGGGTGCTACTGCCGATGATACGTAAAGGTTCCACCGGGTCACCGTTTTGGTACTTCTGATGCCATATGTTGCCGTCGCGATAGATGGTGAGTTCCAGTGTTGAGGAGAGAGCGTTGACGACCGATACCCCAACCCCGTGCAATCCCCCCGATATTTTGTAGGAGTTTTTGTCAAACTTACCACCCGCGTGCAGCACAGTCATGATCACTTCAGCTGCAGAACGACCCTCTTCTTGATGAATCTCAGTTGGAATACCACGGCCATTGTCACGCACAGTAACCGATCCATCATCGTGGATGGTGATATCAATGCGATTGCAATGGCCCGCCAACGCCTCGTCAATGGCATTATCAACCACTTCATAGACCATTTGGTGCAGACCGGTACCATCATCGGTGTCACCAATGTACATGCCAGGTCGAACTCGTACTGCTTCCAGCCCTTTTAATACGCGGATGCTATCCGCGCCGTAGTAATCGGCTGCTTCACTTGGTTCATTCACGTCGGTATCATCACTATTCATGGACGGTCTAACTCTCCATAATCGGTCACACAACGGGCTGAAAAACACCTGTTGTTGTGGTAAAAGCGCGAGCGGATGGGCCGGACCACGGGATTTGCTGTGGGTGGCAAGTAGCCAGGAACAACTGATGCCCTTGAACAGCCAACCACTCCATCAGCAGAGCGACGCCCTCCTGGTCCAATTCGGTGGTCGGCTCATCAAGTAGAAACAAGGGCGGACTGCTATAAATTTCAGACAACAGGGCCGCCTCGGCCAATTTGAGAGCAAGCAAAAAGCGCCTCTGCTCCCCTTGGGAGGCAAAACGGGCTACGGCAAGACCATCCAGTAAAAATAACAGATCCTCACGATGTGGTCCGACGGAGGTTATCCCACTGTACCGGTCCCTATGGCGGCTATTGTACAGGAGTTGACGGTGGTGCGCAATGATATCCGTCTGTTGTAAGGGCAGGTTATGCTGCTCGATCACACCGTGGATTTCCAGATGGAATCGGGGGGCGGCTAGTGTCAAGGCCTGCAAGGAACGGCTTAGGTGGGGTAGCAACCGTTGTAGAGTCGAGCGCCGATTGAGGCTAATAGACGAGCCGATAATCGCTAATTGTTGTTCCCATGCGTCTAATTCGATCGATTCATGCTGGCCACTCTGAATTAATTTATGACGAGATTTAAGCGCATGCTGATACTGCTGGATTAATGTCGCATGGTGCCGATGGTATTGAAGGGTAATCCAATCGATAAAATTGCGCCGTTCTAACGGCGCCCCTTTAATGAGACGTAGGCTATCCGGGGTGCAAATGACAGCAGTCGATACCTGCCCTAGAGCAGACAACGTTGGTAAGCTTTTGCCATTGAGCTGCACCGAGTTTCTTTCCTCCAAACCAAAAAAATCAATTTTATGGACCAGATCGGTGCAGTGAATTTGTCCGTTCAGACGGAACCAGGGTTGATTATGGCGCCGCATCACGGCCGACGGGGCGCGCCGGAAAGAACGTCCTGTGACCAACAGACCAATGGCTTCGAGTAAGTTGCTTTTCCCTTGGCCATTGGTACCGCCAATGAGGTTGAGCGTGGGACCGAACGCTAGCTCAGCCTGCGCGACATTACGGAAGTCACGCAGCTGTAGCCATTCAAGGTACATGGTCGACGTCAGCCATCAGACACGCATGGGCATGAGGACAAACCGGTAATGGTCTTGATCGGGGTCGGTGATCAAGACTGGTGCTTCGTTGTCCTGGAGGTGAAAGCGCGCCGTATGGCCACCAATGACTGCTAACATATCCTGCATATAGCGGATATTGAAGCCGATGGCCATAGCGGGACCGTCGTAGGAGACAGCCATCTCTTCATCAGCTGTTTCCTGATCTGGATTGTTAGTGGTGATAGTCATACGGTTGGATTCGATGATTAGCT
>JADGCM010000217.1 GCA_015228995.1 Magnetococcales bacterium | reverse complement strand
TTTAGCAGGCACGTGGGGAAAGTCCCGACCAATATGCCATTGCAGTGAGTTAACCGCCGACTTGCGCGACGAACCGGTACCCACCACATCGCCAACGTAGGCAATGGGGTGCCCTTTCTGCTGCAAGGTGGCCAGCTCTGCCAACGACCCCGGCTTACGGTTGATCAACATTGACTTGGCATGCACGGGAATATCCGGCCGGCTCCAAGCCTCTGACGCTGGCGAGAGATCGTCGGTGTTGGTCTCGCCATCGACCTTAAAAACGGTAACAGTAATTTCGGTCGCTAAGGTAGGTTTAGAGGTAAACCAAGTGGCATCGGCCCAATTCTGCAAAACCTGCTTAGCATGGCTATTGTTCTGGGCTTTTTTGACCACATCCTTAAAGGTATCGTACACCAACAGAGTATTGGAGAGCGCCGCGACAGCGTGATCGGCCAGAGTAGCATGGCCCAATAGTTCCACCAATGTGGCCACATTGTAACCGCCCAACATGGTGCTCAGCATGGTCACCGCTTGCTGGCTGGTGATGACCGAACACGAGGCCTGGCCGGTTGCAATCTCAGTCAGAAAGGCCGCCTTGACTTTAGCCGCGGGATCAACACCTGGAGAGACCTGGTTGTTGATCAGGTCAAACAAAAAATTCTCTTCTCCGGCCGGGGGGTGCCGCAACAAGGCAACTAATGACTGGGTCTGCTGTGCATCCAATGGCCGTGGCGGTACGCCCTCTGCCGCACGTTCGGCACAGTGTTGGCGATAGGCATCAAGCATGATTCTCTCCTCCTCAATCAAACGGGACATGACAACATAGCGTCTATTCAGAACCGATTATAATCGCGGTCGGTGCTGCTGGCAATGATTGTTGTATCTTGCGCAGCATCCTGCTAACAACGTATCATGCGGTGGATGGAGTGGTAATGAAAGGGCAACCGGTATTATGAATAACGAACAACTAGATCATCTCTGCGTCACGACAGCGCGCATGCTGGCTGTCGACATGGTCGAACAGGCCAATTCGGGTCATCCTGGTATGCCGATGGGGGCCGCACCCATGGCTTATGTGCTGTGGCATCGGATCATGCGCCATAATCCGGTCAACCCGTCA
Source organism: Magnetococcales bacterium (assembly GCA_015228995.1). Lineage (GTDB taxonomy): Bacteria > Pseudomonadota > Magnetococcia > Magnetococcales > JADGCH01 > JADGCH01. Next base: position 1,688 of record JADGCM010000217.1, on the reverse strand, counting down.
TGGATTGATCGAGATCGCTTTATTCTATCGCCGGGACATGGTTCGGCCTTGCTTTATGCCCTGCTTTATCTCACCGGTTACGATCTGACTCTGAACGATTTGCGGCAGTTCCGTCAGTTAGGCAGTCGCACCCCTGGCCATCCTGAACGACTCATGACCCCCGGTGTCGAATGCACTACGGGCCCACTGGGGCAAGGATTTGCGATGGGAGTCGGCATGGCGTTGGCGGAGCGGCGCTTGGCGGAGAGCATCAACCGCGAAGAGTTTCTGCCCGTGGTAGACCACTTCATCTATGCCATTGTCTCGGATGGCGATCTCATGGAGGGCATTACCTATGAAGCTGCGGCGCTAGCCGGCCATCTTTGTCTTGGTAAATTGATCTATCTATACGATGACAATCACATCACCATCGAAGGCCGTACCGATTTAAGTTTTAGCGAGGATGTCGCCAAACGCTTTGAGGCTTGTGAATGGCATGTGCAACAATTGGAGGATGGTGAAGACTTAGACGCCATTGAGTGGGCGATCCGCCACGCCCAAGAAGAGAGCGAACGCCCATCGCTGATTATGGTCCGCACCCATATCGGTTACGGCTGTTCCCGCGCCGATAGCCCAGAAGCCCATGGCTCACCGCTCGGCGCGGCGGTTATGGCAACAGCACGGCAATTCTATCATTGGCCAGAAGCGACCTTCCATATCCCGGACGGCGTATTAGATCACTGCCGTCGGCTGGTCGAACGCGGTCGTCACGACGAAGCTGAGTGGTGGGCGCGCATCGAAGCGATGCGTAGTTCGTTTCCGGTAGAGCTGTCGCGGTTCTTGAGCCAGGTTGCCGATCCCCGTCTGCCGCAATGGTATGACGATCTTGACCAACTACAGTTTGCTCAAGGTCGCCCCGTGGCGACTCGTAATGCTTCAGGCGTGGCCCTCAACGCCATTGCCAAGCGGCTGCCAACCCTGATAGGTGGCTCGGCCGATCTCTCTCCATCGACCAAAACCGAGGTTTATTACCGCAAGTCAGGCGATGCCCCGGACCGTAATCTCCATTTTGGTGTCCGTGAGCATGCCATGGCGGCGATCAGCAATGGTGTGGCCTTGCACGGTGGTTTCCTGCCCTACTGCGGTACTTTTCTGGTGTTTTCTGACTACATGCGCGGCGCCATCCGCCTGTCAGCACTGATGGAAACCCATGTTTTATACATCCTTAGCCATGATAGTGTTGCGGTAGGAGAAGATGGTCCGACTCACCAACCGATCGAACAGATTGCCAGTCTGCGTGCCATCCCGGGCTTGTTGGTGTTGCGGCCTGCCGATGCCTACGAAACCGTGGCTGCTTGGCGGCTGGCCATCTTGGAACACCGCCCAGTGGCCTTGGTTCTCTCCCGTCAAGAACTGCCCGTTCTCTCGACGGCAGCGTCCAGCGGGGTGGCACGGGGAGCCTACGTTGTCGCTGGCGAGGCCGAGCCCGCTGACATGTTATTGATCGCCACCGGCAGTGAGGTCCATTTGGCCTTAGAGGCCCGACAGTTGCTGGCGCAGCAATCCATCCGGGCCCGGGTGATCTCCATGCCATGCTGGGAACTGTTCCAGGAACAGCCAGAGAGCTATCGCCACCAGATATTGCCCCCGGATCAAAAAATACGGCTGGCCATTGAGGCGGCCACTTCTTTTGGTTGGCATCGCTGGGT
>JADGCM010000216.1 GCA_015228995.1 Magnetococcales bacterium | reverse complement strand
GCATCATTCAGCTTAAAAAATTACCCGCCAACCATCAATTTTCCGTTCTTTGTGCCGATCTGTCCGAGATTGCCCGCTTGGCTCGTGTGGACAACCGCACTTACCGGTTGCTGAAACGCTTCTTGCCTGGGCCCTATACCTTCATTTTGGAGGCATCGCACGACGTGCCGCGTACCATTCTACCAAAACGCCGCACCATTGGGCTACGTATTCCCGACAACCCCATTTGCCTGAGCCTGTTGCGCGAGTTGGAGCAACCGCTGTTATCGAGCTCCATGCGCCTGCCTGGAGGGGAGATTCTAACCGATCCAGATTTAATTCGGGAACAGTTGGCATCAATGGTTGATCTTATTATCGATGGCGGTGTTCTGGTAAACGAGCCATCCACCGTAGTTGATCTCACCGGTCCGCTGCCGCAGGTTTTGCGCCACGGTTCCGGAGATCCCACAGCATTTTTAGTAGAATAGGGGTATTTATGAGCGCAGAGCAACCGTCCACTTCCGGCCAAGAGCCATTTCCGTTACCGGTTAAGCAACAGATTGATCGGGTTCATCATGTCATCGCTATTTCCAGCGCTAAGGGTGGCGTCGGTAAATCGACAGTGTCGACCAACCTCGCCTTCGCTTTGCAACAGCTTGGTCACAAAGTTGGCTTGTTAGATGCCGATATTTACGGTCCCAGCATTCCAACGCTGTTAGGGGTTAATCAACGACCAGAACCGGACGTTATGGGACGTATCAAGCCGGTTATGGCCCATAAGATGCCCTTGATGTCGATTGGCTTTATGGTGGATGCTGGTCAGCCGCTGGCGTGGCGCGGGCCGATGTTGTTTCAGGTGCTGCAACAGTTCTTCCACGAAGTGCGCTGGTGTGGTTACGGCGACATGCTCGACTATCTGATTATCGACTTACCGCCTGGGACGGGAGATATCCAGCTCTCCATGGCCCAGCAAATAGAGGTCACTGGGGCCATTATCGTTACCACACCGCAAGAGTTGGCCTTGGCCGATGTGCGGCGCGGCGTTTCTCTGTTCAATATCGCCCAGGTGCCCATTTTGGGTATCATTGAGAATATGAGCGGTTTTGTCTGTCCCCATTGCCAACAACGTACCGATATCTTTGCCACCGGTGGTGCCAACCAGGTAGCCAACGAATATGGGTTGCCACTGTTGGGGAGCATCCCCCTTGATGGGGCGATTCGCCATTGTGGCGATGCGGGATTGCCTCTGGTTAAGGCCCAGCCAGACTCGGTATTGGCGCAGACCTACCTAGCCATCGCTCAACGTCTGGTCGATATCGTTGCCTCGCGGCCAACGCCTGAGCCATGAGCCGCTCGTTTGATACCATTTATGGGTCGCGTCTGATCATCTCAGCCCCCCATAAAAGTTCGGGTAAGACCATGGTGGCCACCGGTCTGATTGCTGCCTTGTCTCAGAGCGGCTTGGTGGTGGCCCCCTTCAAAAAGGGGCTTGATTTCATCGACCCGATGTGGCTAACCGCAGCGGCTGGTGGTCGCCAATGTCACAATCTTGATTTTTTCGTCATGACGCCCGATCAAATCAAGCGCAGTTTGTGGCGGCACAGCAGGGAAGCCAATTTTTGTCTGATTGAAGGCAATTTGGGCTATTTCGATGGCCAAGATGCTGAAGGGATCGATAGCACAGCCGGCTTGGCCGATCTGCTTAAAACTCCGGCCATTTTGGTGATCGATTGCCGGGGCATGGCCCGCAGTATTGCGCCGCTGTTGTATGGACACCGCTTTTTTCCAGAGAATCCGGGTGGTCACTACATTGATGGCGTGATCCTCAATCGTGTTGCCTCACCACGGCATGAGAAACGACTGTTGCAATCGGTCCGAGATTATGTCGAGGATGTCGAAGTGGTGGGGGTGTTGCCAAATACCGAGGAAATGGCGATTGATGAGCGCCACATGGGACTGGTGCCGACCACGGAGCAACAGCAGATCGATGATCGTATCGGTGCTCTGGGACGTTTCATCAGTGACCATGTCAATCTGAGTGCTGTGCGTGACATCGCCTCACGGGCCCGTCTGCTATCTATAGATGCCGAGACCGTGCCCACCGTTGTACCGTCAGTAACCGCTCGACCACTGACCATAGCTTATGCCGCCGATGCCGCTTTCCATTTTTACTACAGCGAAAATCTAGAGGCGATAACGGCACGAGGGGTCCAGTTACAACCGATCAATCTGCTCCAGGATAGCCAGCTGCCAGCGATGGATGGCTTGTATATTGGTGGTGGCTTTCCCGAGATGTTTATGGAGGCACTGGCCGCCAATCGGATTTTATTAGAGGCGATGCGGCGTGCCATTGAGGCCGGTTTGCCGGTTTATGCCGAATGTGGTGGTTTGATGTTATTGGCACAACGGCTCCACTGGCAACAACGTTCGGTGGCCTTGTGTGGGGCACTCCCCATTGATGTTGAGATGTGTCCCCGACCGCAGGGCTATGGTTACATGACGCTGTCCGGTACCAACGAGCTATCATGGCCCCCTCCTCAGACCACTATTCCCTGCCATGAGTTTCACTATTCACGACTGCGTGGTTTGCCAGACCAAGCCCGCTTTGCCTACCGGGTCGAGCGGGGCACGGGTATTGATGGTCAACACGATGGCTTGATTCATCGCCGGGTGCTGGCCTCTTACGCCCATATTCACCACCAGGGAGCCCCCGGTTGGGCCGACTTTTTGCTGCGTTTCTGGAGTGGTGATGAGGCTTTATGACACGCCCCTCACCCCCCGACCCCCTCTCCCACAAGGGGAGAGGGGGAGGCATGAGGC
>JADGCM010000215.1 GCA_015228995.1 Magnetococcales bacterium | reverse complement strand
GCGCCGCCTGTAAACCAGACGCCACCAAAATACGATTGACCCCAGTCAACCGTGCCACGTCAGAGATTGTGCCGACAGCTACGAGATCCAACAGCTGTTTCAGATCGGGCTCCAAAAATCTAGTCTCATCAAACCAACCCCGCTGCCGTAAAGCGCGATTGATCGCCATGGCCAAGTAAAACGCCACCCCGACTCCTGCCAGCTCCTTATGCGGAAAAGGATCATCAGAACGATTGGGATTGACGACCGCTACCGCCCGTGGCAGACAACCATCTAGCAGTTGATGATGGTCGGTAACGATCACGTCCACGCCCGCCTCTGCCGCCACATCAAGCGCTTCAAACGAAGCAATGCCGCAGTCAACGGTGATTACCACCCGTATACCATCGCTGGCAAGCCGCCTCATAGCCGCTGCGTTGGGGCCGTATCCCTCGGTGAGACGGTCCGGGATGTAAACACGCACATCAACACCCAAGGCACGGAAATAACGCACCAACAGCGCCGACGACGTAGCGCCATCGACATCGTAATCACCAAAAATGGTTATCGGTTGGTGTTGCTCCAGCGCTACGATAATGCGATCAACCGCCCGATCCATATCCAGCAAGATAGCCGGATCCTCCAGATGGCTCAACCTCGGTTGCAAAAAATCCAGCACCGCCTGCGGTGAATTTAGTTTTCGATAAGCCAACACCGGAACCAGGGCTGGGTGCAGCCCCATCTGTTGGATAAGTTCCGATTGTCGCAAAGCCGGATCCGGGACGCGCAGCTGCCACACCTTCTCGGTCACTGAAGTCGCCGTCTGACAGATCATCCATCCCCCATCCCAGATCACTAACCTGATACCACTAAAGACACCATATCAACCGTTTTTCCGCGCCCCAGCCCACTGCGCTGCCAGAAGGCGGGCTTGCGTTGCAGCTGCCGCCCCATCGCCGATGCGTAAGGCACCGTTGCTGGCGTACCCAGCCCCTCTTCATTTACCGCATAGCCGCCACAGACAGTCAACCGATCTCCTCCAGAATGGAGTAATTCGGTCAAGGGACGCAATACCCTCTCATCAATCCACGCCAAACGCTCGCGACGCTGCTGTTGCAGACCATGCCGTGCTAACAGGGCTGGAGTGGTCAGATGCAGCACGCAGCAGCCGTCATGACCATCGGATAACATCTTATCCAGTCGTTGCGGTATCTCATCTTCCTCTGCCGATAACAGCACGGTGCGATAACCAGCCAGACGAGCCAACCCGGCTACGACGGGGGCGGCGGTCCAACAGCACCCTGGATGAGCAAACGGCGCCACCGAGGTAATATCGGGCTTACCAACCACCGCTGACCCTACTCCCGATAACCACGGCGTGTTGAGAGCCATGCGCCCAGCCGCCGTTCGCTGGCGATTGATCTCATGGCGTGCCAATACCATTTGACCTGTTACCAACAGTTGGTGCAGTAGCCAACCATCACGACCGCTAGGAAGATTGGTCGCCAACGACTGCCGTTCCAACCGCTCTAGCGGTACCGTGCGCACCTGACACGCCCGTTCGGTCGATAATAATAATTGCCCCCCCGAACCGACATGTACCGTCCAACCCCGTTGCTGCCATTCAGAGGCCACCGCAGTGGCCAACTCTTGGCACTCGGCCACAGTCTGACCGGTACGCCACGGCGACATAAGTAGCAGCTCATCACGTTGTCGATAGAGATGGGTGAACTGCAACCGACACCAACATCCCCGCTCCGCTGTTATACCAGAACTACGGGCTTGTAGCCAGCCTAATGGTAAATCAGTAGGCCCGTCCAACATCAGGGTTTGGTTCAGACCAAACAACGCCAACCAATGCGGATTTTCTTCCGGGTGGTAATCCAACAGCGACGGCCACTGCACCAGTCCGGTACGGCCCACAGCGGCCATACGGCACCACGTCGGGCAGACATCAGCTACGTCTGCGTCATAGGGAGCGATCAAACCATCGATAACAACAAATACGGACTTCATTGTTGTACATGCTGTTGCCACGCTTGGTGTAGCGACCCAGCCTGCTCAGAACCGATATACGGAAAGAGGACGATACAGCTGTGGCAAGGCTCACGCTTGGCCCCGGTACTGGCCACTTCACGACGCCAAGCCGCTGCGGTATGGTTTGCATAGAGTTCAAAAATAGACCCATACTCAGCAACGGAACCTGTGGTATAGGACTTGTTGGCCGGCAGATCCGCACGGATCTGGCAGCAGGGCACCACATCCCCCAAATAACCGACCACAAAATAGATAAATGGCTGTAAACAGGGATGATTTCTACCCGAAAAGCTCACCGGCCAGTCAACCCGTGCCGTGTTAGCACGGTTACTGCCGCTTTTTTGGTAGTCATCTTGAAAGACCTTAATCTGCATCCGAGGATGGTCCATCGACGCTGCTACGCTGGTGCCGGGACGCAATTCGGTAAATCGCACCGCTTGCCTGACCCTAACAGACAGTTTTGAAATGGCCGTTAAGACGCCAAGGTCGGAATAGGGCTCATCTGCAGCCGGATGTATGGAAATCGCCACCAGATCAACCCCAGCAACAGCCAACTCCTCTAGGTAGTCCGCAGTCAGATAATCGCCATTGGTAAAGATGGAAATTTTGGTGTTTGGTAATCGATGGCGTATGCGACGTATCTTCTCAACAATGGTTCGATCCGCCAGTGGTTCGCAGTAGTGTGAAAAAAACAACTCACCGTTGAATGATATTTCAGCCAAATTTTCCAAAATCAATTCAAAAATATCCTCTTTCATACCAACCATCGGACCAAGCCGATCACCCGT
>JADGCM010000214.1 GCA_015228995.1 Magnetococcales bacterium | reverse complement strand
ATCAACAAAACCCAGTCTAAGGCTGGTATGGTGGTGGTGATGGATCCGCAAAACGGTGATGTGTTGGCGTTGGTCAACCAACCTAGCTTTAATCCCAACGACATGCAGGCCAGTGATGCCGAGGAGCGCCGTAATCGCGTCATTAAGGATACTTACGAGCCAGGTTCGACCTTTAAGGTGTTTACTATTTCAGCTGCTCTCGACATCGGCGATGTAAAGCCAGAGACTATCTTTGACGTTGAGGGAGGGGTGTTTATGGTGGGGGATCGCGTTATCCGCGATGTGACCCACAACAAAAAAGATCGATTCCGCCTGTTAAGCGTTACCCAGATTCTCCAGAAGAGCTCCAACGTTGGTGCGGCAAAAATTGGTCTGAAGGTAGGCCGTGAGCGACAAGAGCCTTATCTGCTCAATTTTGGTTTTGGTAAGCCAACTGGGATCGAATTGAAATTTGAATCAGGGGGGAGGATTCCTGATATTACCCATTATCAGCGCGTCGGTCTGGCCAACCGTTCTTTTGGGCAGGGAATTTCGGTGACGCCGATGCAAATGACGCGGGCGATGGTCGCAGCGGTCAACGGCGGCAAGCTGTTTACCCCACGTCTGGTTTCTGGACACATTGATGCTGATAGTGGCCAAAAGGTTCGTTACGGTTCGCCGCCGATGCGGCCGGTATTGAAACCAGAAACCTCGCGCCAAATGCGTGACATCATGCGTGGGGTGGTGGATGTGCATGGAACCGCGCCCAAAGCGGCTTTGGATGGTTATGTGGCGGGTGGTAAAACCGGGACGGCGCAGAAGGCCTCTTCGAGTGGGCGTGGCTATATGAGTGGCAAATATTTCTCATCATTTATCGGCTTTGCCCCACTGGATGAGCCACGCCTCGTGGTGTTTGTTGGTCTTGATGAGCCGCAGGGAGCGGTCTACTACGGCGGTCTGACAGCGGCTCCGGTGTTTCGTGAGATTGCCCAGGAGGTGTTGCCGTTGTTGTCGGTGCTGCCGACTGCTATCGAAAAACCGGCCTTGCCGCCTATTACCGGTTATCTATTCAATCCCAACCGGCCGCTACCCGCCGCGCCACAGAGTTTGATTGATTTACCACTCAGCCGGGCGATGGAAGTGCTCAAGTCGCGTGGCATTACCCCTAAAATTAAAGGATCGGGGCGGGTGGTTCGTGAAGTGGCGTTGCCCAATGGTGGGGTACTGTTAGAGTTAAAATGATGGCAAATGATGGTCTGCTGTGTAGCCTCTTGCAGAGCCATTGCCCGCAATTGGCACGGATTGGGCCCGATCCAGTTGTCATCGGCATCACGGATGACTCCCGGTTGGTGCGGCCTGGGTACCTGTTTGTCGCCTTGCAGGGATGGCAGCAGGATGGGGCGCGTTTTATCGATGAGGCGTTGTCGCGCGGTGCGGTGGCGGTTTTACAAGCAGAAGAGGCGCGCCCTTATGTCGTAGAAGCGGTGCCCGGGGTTGCCTGTCTGTTTCATCCGCAGCCGCGCCGGGCGCTTGCTATTCTGGCGGCACTGTTTATGGGTGATCCCGGCCGTTCCCTGCGCTTGATAGCCGTTACCGGTACCAACGGTAAGACCACGACCACCTTCATGTTAGCGTCGATATTACGCCAAGCGGGCTGGTCATCGGGTATTATCGGTACCACAGGAATTGTTTGGCCTGATGGCCATGTTGAGCCAAACGCCATGACTACTCCTGGTCCGGTGCAGTTGCAACGTTGCTTGCACCAAATGGCGGCTGTGGGGTGTCAGGCCTTGACCATGGAAGTCTCCTCGCACGCTCTTGACCAGCAGCGCGTGGCGGGGCTCTGTTTTGAGACAGCTATTTTTACCAACCTGACCCGCGATCACCTCGACTATCATGGCTCAGAAGAGGCTTATTTCGCTGCTAAAGCCAAATTATTTCAAAAGGATCAAACTCGGCAGGCCGTTCTTCACCTTGATGATGGCTGGAGTGAGCGGCTCATGCACATTTGTCACCACCAGAACATTCCGGTGTTGGGCTATCGGCTGCATCGTGCGGCACTTACCACCAAGGAGGCCGCCCAGGCCACCATGGCCTTACAGCTGGTTGGTGTCAGTTGGCAGGGGTTAGAGGTGCTACTTTGGCACCAGGGTCGTTCATGGCCATTGTCTCTGCCCGTTGCTGGGTTATTCAACGCCACCAATGCTGCTGCTGCTGCTGCTGCCGCTTATAGCTTGGGTATTGATCCCGAGTACGTTGTGGCCGGATTGGCCGCTGCATCTTTGCCTCCTGGGAGGATGCAGATGATTCAGGCCGGTCAGCCCTTCACTGTTGCTGTTGATTACGCCCATACCCCAGATGCTTTGGAGCGATTGCTGCGTTCAGCCCGGGAACTGACCCCAACGGGCAACAAAGTCATCGTGGTGTTTGGTTGTGGCGGTGAGCGCGACCGCGCCAAGCGGCCAATGATGGGCCGAGCGGCGACGCAATGGGCGGATGTGGCCATCATAACCGACGACAATCCACGCAGCGAAATGGCTGCCGAGATCCGGCGTGCCATTTTGCAGGGAGCTGTAGCTAAGGGTGCCGTTTGTCACGAGATCGCCGATCGAGCCCAGGCCATCGCGTTAGCGATCACCCTGGCTCAGGGCAACGATGTGGTGCTTATTGCTGGCAAGGGCCACGAACAACTACAGATCAGCTTGGCGGGTAGCACCCCCTTTAATGACGTACAAGTGGCTACAGCCGCCATTACCAAGCTCCTGGGGCGATAACCATGCCCGCGATTCCCTCCTGTTGCAAGGCGCGCATGACCCGATCGGCCTCT
>JADGCM010000213.1 GCA_015228995.1 Magnetococcales bacterium | reverse complement strand
TGCTGGTCAATTCCCGAGAAAATGAACCCACATCCTCGCTGCGCCAGCCCAAAGGTTCCAAAAAAAGATCCAAAGCCCCGGCTTCAAACATGCGAAAGATGTTGGTTGCATCCCCGTCGCGCAACGATGCGGCCCCCACCACCAATACCGAACGCGGATAACGCTCCATCAGGGCTTCCATACTGTCCCCTTCCTGACCACTGCCACCATTCTGACCGCACAATAACACTTGGCTGACAGCCAAATAGACCTGCTCATTGATCTCTTGTTCACTCAACTCATCTTGCAACATCAGTGGATAACGCAGATTTTCCCGCACGCGCAAATAAGGGGTCAATGTGCTACGCTGGTAAGAAAAACCAAAATAGCGTCGCCTGATCTGGGTGATGGTGACGCTGGAACTACCCAGCTCCAGCCCACGCCGTCCCCACACAGCCCGTTCCCCGTCCGGGAACAACCAACGCACCCACCCCCGGGTCGGATATTTCAAAAAACTAAGTAAATACAATAATGTACTTTTGCCACTGCCGCTACGACCCAACACCGGCAGCCGACCGGAGAGCGCACTCATGTCGATATCCAGATTGTCGACACCTAGATGGAAGGTACGCCCCCAACCGATAACCGCCCCCTCTATCGCTGCCCCCCAGCTCATGGCAAATACTCCTGCGGGATCCAGTAACCACGCTGTCCACCCAGCACGTGCCCAAACCGATAATTTTTATCAGCTCCCAACGGCACCGCCTCAATATTACCATTGATACGCAACAACGCTTGGCCATTGGGCGTCGCATCGGGACATTGTGAGGGTTGCCAGACAACGGCCTGATATTGGGGCCGTTTGAAATCACGCTCAACGATCTCTAGCATCTGCCGCGACTGGGCAGCCCACAGGGCCAACCGACGCAACTCGCAGGCTGGTACCGCCAACACCGGGTGGTTGTGTTTATCCGTCAATGGTTTGCCATCCATACCCGCTACCACCATTTTTTTACTGACTGGATCACGCAGCAACTGGTCTGCCGACAAGGCAGGCACCAGATAACTCAACAGGGGACTGTGGTGACGCACCGGCAAACTGCCACGCCTTTGGGCATATTGGGCCGGTGTTTCCCCAAGGACGTCGATGGGGGGACGACGGATCTCTTGTTGCAGTCCGAGGATCATAGCGCTGATCAAGGCACGACGTAGCTGCGGTTCCGGCAGTTCATAATAACCCTCAAACCCCTTAAGAATGCGGATCCATGACGATAGGGCATCACTAGGAAGCCACAATTCCTCTACCACCTGCTCGTTGGCCTCAATGTAACCAACCAGCGTGGTATCAAAAACCTGTTGCTCACACTGATTACCCAACTCACCACAGGCACCTTTATTGAGAATGTGCCAATAAATACCGGGAATATCGACATGCTCACGCCTTAATCTACTGATGATAGCGCTTAATTTCTCACCCCCACGGATATCGACGATAATTTCGTTGATCAGAGAGCTACCACCGAACCGTTCCACTGTCCGCACCAAACGGTCAACCAGTTGCTCCTCTCCCATGCGAAACAGATGTTCTTCAGCACGGACTCCAGCGGGCAGGCTCTGACTGAGCAAGGTATTGGCCTGCGCCGTAAAACGATCGTAGGCACGCCGATAAATGCGTGGATGTTTGGCCTGCGACTCGGCGGAGGGTGTCTGGATGAAGAAGGGGACAATGCTATTGTTTTTGACCCCCTTAGCCTCACCACCGCGCAACAGCCGGATCAGCAATGATTCATCAATTGGGTGGGCATACTTGGAGGAGGAGCGCACCACCCGGCCGCTGCCATCGAGCGCCATACCGCTTTCGTAACCACTGTCACCAATAACAAACAACAATTTTAAGTGATCAGGACAGGCAACAATGTCTTGTTGTAGGGCCTGAGCCAACCCCCCGTATGAGTTTTCCTCGTAGTCGTCGCCATCCTCGCTGGTGGTTTTGACATGGGTGATCGACTGCTGAAAGGCCTGGACATTTTGCTGCTGTTGCTCCGGGGAGAGTTGGCAGCTACTGGGAAGGGGTAACCCCTCCCCTACCCCATCGCCCAGCCCGTTAGCGATCAGCTTATCGGCATAAGGGTCCCGGTAGACGCGAAAGCCAAACCGGAACTGCGTCTCTTGGAAACTAGGGGTCAGCTTGAGCTTGTGGATGATTTCTTGGATAACACCGAGGCGCTCCTCGGCACCACGCACCGCATCGATTGCTGACTGCATACTGGCCGTGGCATCGATGACAAAGAAGATGTCAACATTCTTTTTGGCAGCAATATTTTTCAGTTCGGGACCTTTAAGCTCCGGCATCAGCCGCTCGGCTAGACCGGAAGAGATGGCAATCTGGCCATCGCCGACCCGGCGCCCGACGACGCCAGGGCGCGACAGCGCCACCTTGTAAAACAGACGTTGACCACCACTATCCGGCGACTTATCGGCCCAGCTATCCGGCTCGACATGACGTCCCTTACTGTCAACCACTTCCAATACTGGAATCCGCAGCGGCGATAGAAACCACTTATTGCCCCCCTCAATCGGGTTACAACTGGCCAAGTCGTGGGCCACAGCAGACTCCAGCTTTTCGTAAGAGCATATCGTACCGTTGCCACGTTGATTCTGCTGATCTTGATAACTAGGCGCCGTCAAATCGGCACGTGGACGCAACGCAAAGGCATTATTCCACAAAAAGCCGCTCTGTTTAGCCACCCATCCCAGCAGCCCCCCATCATCGCCCAAACGATAACGCTCTGCCAATAACAAAGAGTGCTCACGCTAATCGAAGACAAAATACATCTGAAAACGGGAGG
>JADGCM010000212.1 GCA_015228995.1 Magnetococcales bacterium | reverse complement strand
TGTCGGTCACCTCTTCGGGACGCTCGTCAATGAGCAGCACCAACAAGATGACTTCCGGATGATTCTTGGCAATTGAATGGGCAATACTCTGCATCAACATGGTTTTGCCAGTACGTGGCTGGGCAACGATCAGGCCACGCTGCCCCTTACCGATCGGACAGATAAGATCCAGAACCCGTGGCCCTAAATCATCTCGGTATTCCCCATCCATCTCCATCGCCAAGCGCTGCTGAGGATAAAGTGGCGTCAGGTTGTCAAACAAGATTTTACTACGTGCCTTGAGTGGGTCCTCGTAATTGATTTTTTCCACACGCAACAGGGCAAAATAACGCTCCCCTTCTTTGGGGGCGCGGATCTGCCCTTCTACGACATCCCCGGTACGCAGACCAAAACGGCGGATTTGTGAAGGGGAAACGTAGATATCATCCGGACCAGGAAGGTAATTGGTCTCCGGCGATCGTAGAAAGCCGAAACCATCCTGTAAAATCTCCAACACACCATCGGCGTAGATCTGGCCATTTTTTTCATTTTCTTCCTTGAGAAGAATGGCGTAGATCAGCTCCTGCCGCCTCATACTGCTGATGCCCTCAACTTTCATATCGGTAGCAATCTGAGACAATTCAGACACAGTTTTATTTTTTAGTTCTTTGAGATTCATGCTATTTCAGAAGATGGAAAGGTTGACAAACAAGGGCAATCGCGCATTCAGCGACAGAAGTGCTTTCACAACGCAGCTGCTACAGGGCAGGGCGGGCTGAGGTTAACCGGGGCCAACCCAAAAGTCAAACAAAAAAATGTCAGCAGGGCAGAAAAGGCTGCCACGCCGTTGGCCAGACCCGACTGGCAGCGGCCGCATCCTGCGACAGCAGTCGTTGCCACAACCCAATCACTTGCTCCCGGGTATGTTGCAAGGTCCCACTGTTGTCGATCAACCAACCGGCATGCTGCCGCTTTTGCTGTTCCGACCATTGCCGCATCGAAGCGGCTTGGCGCACCGAAACAGACATTCCCCCACGCTGTTGCAACCGCTGTTGCTGAACAGCCCCACAAACTACCACCACCGTTGTATCACAGAGCTGGTCAGCACCCGTTTCAAACAGGAGAGGTACATCTAGAACAGCTACCGCACTGGCGTCGTTCTCATCCAAGTACCGCAGTGCGATCGCTTGCAACAGGCGCACTTGCGGATGGACAATTTGCTCCAACCGTTGCCACTGCTGCTCATCACCACCCAGGCACGCCCCCAGTGCCGCACGATTAATATGGCCATCGGGCAACAGCAGCTCACTGCCAAACTGGGCCACCACAGCCTGCCAACCTACCGTGCCCGGTTCAATAGCCTGCCGCGCCATTTGATCGGCATCCAGCCAGTGGCCGCCGCAGTCAGCGAGCAACTGCGCTACGGAACTCTTACCAGACCCCATTACCCCCGTTACACCGACCACCCACACGACTCAATAAATTCCTCGCCAGTACCAAGCATAAAACGCCTTGCCGTAAAATATATAAATCCACGCCGATAACGCCAAATAGGGCCCGAATGGGATCGGTAACCGTCGGTTGCGACCACTGACCACCATCCAGGTGATCCCAGCGATGCTACCCAGCACAGCGGCACAAAAAATGGTGAAGGGTAGGGCTTGCCAACCCAACCAAGCCCCAATCATGGCAAACAGCTTGACATCGCCCAGCCCCATACCCTCTTTACCAGCCATGCGTGCGAATAACCAAGCAAAGCCCCGCAGACCGAAGTAGCCAGCTCCAGCTCCGATCAAAGCATCCATCAGGGTCGGTAACGGTGGCGACCAACCGGGAAATCCCAGGTTGGGAATGGCGGCAATGGCTAGCCCAATTACAATACCAGGTTTGGTGATGATGTCGGGCAAAATATAATGGTCCAAATCAATCACCGACAGCACAATCAGGGCACACCCGAGAACAAACAGCAGGACAATTTCCACTGTTGTGCCTCGGGTCGTGGCCGCCGTCCATGCCATAACAGCAGCCGGCAGTTCAACCAGGGGGTCACGCAACGTAATGGCAGCACGACAGCGGCGACAGTGGCCACGCAACAGCAACCAACTGATTACAGGAATATTGTCCCTCCAAGCAATTGGATGCTGGCAACCTGGACAATGAGACCCTGGATAGGACAGACTTTCCCCACGCGGTAATCGGTAGATGCAGACATTAAGAAAACTGCCACAGACCAACCCCAGTATAACCATTAATAGGTCAATTTCATACATGGCTGTCTACCAATGTGTTCAAGTGAGCGGTTACTGCGGCAACCGGCATGGTCCTACCCGTCCACAGCGCGAAGGCGCGCGCCCCCTGATGGATGAGCATCCCCAATCCGTTCAGTGTACGTAGTCCCCGCACGACAGACTGCGCCAGCAATGGCGTCACCGCCGGTCGGTAAATCAGGTCATAAACAACAGCCTGATCCGGTAGACGGTCCAAATCAACCGCCGTGATAATCTCTCCTCGCATACCAAGGCTGGAACCATTAATCAACAGCTGACACGCTTCCAGAGGCAAACACTCCGGCAGCAGCGGCACAGCGTCGCAAATCAATTGGGCAGCAGCAGGAAGTTGTTGTAACAGCGCCTGCGACCGAGCCAGAGTTCGGTTCGCTATGGTGATATGGGCCACCCCAAACGCCAGCAAACCGATCACCACCGCCTTTACCGCGCCTCCAGCACCGATAATAACAGCGGAACTCCCTGCCAGCTCACCAGGAAATTTTTGTTCCAGCGCCGTCGTAAAACCATAACTATCTGTATTATATCCAGTCAAAAGTCCGTCTTGATCAATCACAACCGTATTAACAGCCCCAATCTGGTCAACCCCA